>NZ_LIQY01000165.1 GCF_001418495.1 Streptomyces pathocidini
CCTCCAACGGCTCCCGCGGCCGCCCGACCGCGACCCAGAACGCGTACGCCACCGCCGCCACCGTCACCACCGGCAGGTGCAGCATGGCGCTCAGCACGTCCACCCGCAGCGGCCCGCCCGCCGCGTAGATCGTGACTGCCGTGCCCACCAGCAGATAGCCCGCGCTCAGCCACCCGATCGTGGTAAGCGCACAGGGCTCCCCCGCCGACTCCCGCCCGGCGGCGGCCAGTTCCTCCTCGCGCGACTCCAGCGCGTGCCGCGTCGCCCGGTACAGCAGCCACAGCGGCAGCGCGCTCAGCAGCAGCGGCGTGACCCCGAGGGGCGCGCCCCCGCCCGAGACAGTGTCGGCGCGTACGAGGTCGGCGCCGTGCGCCAGCAGCCACAGCGCCGCCGCCGCGTGCAGGGCCCCGCCGGGCCCGCCGGCCGGATACGGCGAGGAGATCCACAGCAGCAGTACGGCGACGGTCACCCCGCCGAGCCCCAGCGCGGCCGCGACCAGGCCCCCGGCGAAGGGGTGCCCCTGCCCCCGCTGGCCGCCTCTGCGCGAACGGGAGGACGGCGGGGGCGCGGTCACCAGCAACGACGGCAACGGCGGGCGGCGATCGGTCGATTGCGTCACGCGGCCATGCTGCCAAGAACGCCCCATTCAGCTACGCAGCAGGCCAACAACCGTCGTGTCGCTCAATATGAGCGTATGCACCCCTTTGCACGAACCCTCGCGCGGAGCGTTGCACTCGGCGGCCGGGCCTGGCGAGGCGTACGGGAGGCCGTCTGGCCGGAACGCTCCCCCGGCGGGCCCGGCCAACGTACGGCCACAGAGGCCGAGTTGGCCTTCGACGCGCTCTACACCGCGCACGCCGCCACCCTCGCGCGCCAGACGTTCCTGCTCACCGGCCGCCGGGAGCCGGCCCGGGAGTCCGTCGAGCGCGCGTTCCAGCTGGCGTGGCAGCGCTGGCCGGAGGTCGCCGTGGACCGGGACCCGGCCGGCTGGGTGCGGGCTGCGGCGTACGAGTACGCACTCTCGCCCTGGCACCGCCTGCGCCCGGTCCCCCGCCGCGCACCGACCACCACGACGGCGGCCACTACATCGGCAGGCGATGCAGAGGCGGGCGACCCGGTAGTGGGCGACCTGATGGTGGGAGGCCCGATGTTGGGCGACGCGGCGACGAGCGGCCCGGCGGTGGGCGACCTGGCGGCGGGCGACGCGGAGGCGGGAGGCCCGGCGGCGGGAAGCCCGATGGTGGGCGACCTGGTAGCGGGCAACGCGGAGGCGAGCGGCCCGGCGGTGGGCGACCTGGTGGTGGGCGACCCGGCAGCGGGCGACGCGGAGGTCGGCGACGCGCTGATCGCGGCGCTGCTCGCGCTCCCCGACTCCTACCGCCGCACGCTGCTGCTGCACGACGGGGTCGGGCTCGGGCTGCCGGAGACGGCGGCCGAGGTGGAGGCGTCCTCCGCGGCCACGGCGGGGCGATTGGCGCACGCCAGGGATGCGGTCGCCGAGCTGGTGCCCGGGCTGGCCGGTACGCCGCCGGAACGGCGGGACGAGGCACTGCGGGCCCTACTGGCCTCGGCCACCGCCGAGCTCCCGGCGGACCCGGCCCTGGCACCGGCCCCGTCGGTACGCGCCGAGAGCGAGCGCCGCACCCTGCGCACCGCCCGAGCGGGCCTCGGCGCGGCCGCGCTCTTCGCAACGGCGATGGCAGTGGCGATCGCCGTCACCACGATCTGGTGACGGGCGAGCGATACAGACCCCCACACTGCGGGGCGGTACACGCTGCGGGGCCGGTACACGCTGCGACGAAGCGCTGGGGCTCTTCCAGGTCGCGTCGCACGGCCGCGCCGCCGCTCGGCGCAGGACCCGCCGCCGGGCACAGGCGCGGGGCAACGCACAACGCAGACCCCCGGGCACCGGGCACCGGCACCGGCACCGGCACCGGCACCGGCACCGGATCCGGCACAGGATCCGGCACAGGATCCGGCACAGGATCCGGCACAGGATCCGGCGGGCGGCACGCATGGGCATCCATGGTGTGCCGCCCGCCGGATCCCCGCACACGCGAAAGGGCGTGGGCCGTGCCGACAAGGCACGAGCCCACGCCCCTTGTGGCGCTTCAGACAGGCGTCAGCCGTCGAGCGCGGCGCGCGCGAGGCGGGCCGTCTCGGACGGGGTCTTGCCGACCTTCACACCGGCGGCCTCCAGGGCCTCCTTCTTCGCCTGGGCGGTGCCGGAGGAGCCGGAGACGATGGCGCCGGCGTGGCCCATGGTCTTGCCCTCGGGCGCGGTGAAGCCCGCGACGTAGCCGACGACCGGCTTGGTGACGTTGGCCTTGATGAAGTCCGCGGCCCGCTCCTCGGCGTCGCCGCCGATCTCGCCGATCATCACGATCAGGTCGGTGTCGGGGTCGGCCTCGAACGCGGCCAGGGCGTCGATGTGCGTGGTGCCGATGATCGGGTCGCCACCGATGCCGACGCAGGTGGAGAAGCCGAGGTCACGCAGCTCGTACATCATCTGGTACGTGAGCGTGCCGGACTTCGACACCAGGCCGATGCGGCCGGAGGTGGTGATGTCGGCCGGGATGATGCCGGCGTTGGACTCGCCGGGGGTGATCAGGCCGGGGCAGTTCGGGCCGACGATGCGGGTCTTGTTTCCCCTGGTCTGGGCGTGGGCCCAGAACGCGGCGGTGTCGTGCACCGCAATGCCCTCGGTGATCACGACGGCCAGGCCGATCTCGGCGTCGATCGCCTCGACGACCGCGTCCTTGGCGAACTTCGGCGGCACGAAGATGACGGTGACGTCGGCACCGGTCTTCTCGATGGCCTCGGCGACGGAGCCGAAGACTGGGACCTCGGTGCCGTCGAAGTCGACGGACGTGCCGGCCTTGCGCGGGTTGACACCGCCGACGATGTTGGTGCCGGAGGCGAGCATCCGGCGGGTGTGCTTCTGGCCCTCGGAGCCGGTCATGCCCTGGACGATGACCTTGGATTCCTTGGTGAGGAAGATAGCCATGGTGTGTCTGTGACCTCGTCCCTTGTTACTTGGCAGCAGCCAGCTCGGCGGCGCGGTCGGCCGCACCGTCCATGGTGTCCACCTGCTGAACGAGCGGGTGGTTCGCGTCGGTCAGGATCTGGCGACCCAGCTCCGCGTTGTTGCCGTCGAGGCGCACGACCAGCGGCTTGCTGACCTCTTCGCCCTTGGACTTGAGGAGGTCCAGCGCCTGCACGATGCCGTTGGCGACGGCGTCGCAGGCGGTGATGCCACCGAAGACGTTGACGAACACGGACTTGACGTCCGGGTCGCCCAGGATGATCTCCAGGCCGTTGGCCATCACCTCGGCGGAGGCGCCGCCGCCGATGTCGAGGAAGTTGGCGGGCTTGACGTCCGCGTGGGCCTCACCGGCGTACGCGACGACGTCCAGGGTGCTCATGACGAGCCCCGCGCCGTTGCCGATGATGCCGACCTCGCCGTCCAGCTTCACGTAGTTGAGGTTCTTGGCCTTGGCCGCGGCCTCGAGGGGGTTGGCCGCGGCCTTGTCCTCCAGCTCGGCGTGGTCGGCGTGGCGGAACTCGGCGTTCTCGTCCAGCGACACCTTGCCGTCGAGGGCGATGATCCGGCCGTCGGCGACCTTGGCGAGCGGGTTGACCTCGACGAGGAGCGCGTCCTCGGCGACGAAGGTCTTCCACAGGGTCTGCAGGACCTCGGCGACCTCGTCGGCGACCTCGGCCGGGAACTTGGCGGCCGCGACGATCTCGCGGGCCTTCTCCGCGGTGACGCCCACGTTGGCGTCGACCGGGATCTTGGCGAGGGCCTCGGGCTTGGTGGCCGCGACCTCTTCGATGTCCATGCCGCCCTCGACGGAGGCCATGGCCAGGAAGGTGCGGTTGGTGCGGTCGAGGAGGTACGAGACGTAGTACTCCTCGGCGATGTCGGGGGCCGTCTCGGCCAGCATCACCTTGTGGACCGTGTGGCCCTTGATGTCCATCCCCAGGATCTGACCGGCCTTCTCGACCGCGTCGTCCGGGTCGGCGGCCAGCTTGACGCCGCCGGCCTTGCCGCGGCCGCCGGTCTTCACCTGCGCCTTGACGACCGAACGGCCGCCGAGACGCTCGGTCACCTCGCGCGCCGCCTCAGGCGTGTCGATGACTTCACCGGCCAGCACCGGTACACCGTGCTTGGCGAAGAGGTCCCTCGCCTGGTACTCGAACAGGTCCACGCGCGTCCGTCCCTTTTGCGTCTCAAGCGTCGTCGTGTGCCGCTGTCGTGGTAAGAGCGGCCGTCTCGCAGATTATCCCCGCGGGACCTTGGTCCCTAAATCGCACGTCACATGGAAACGGTGATGGTGGTCACACGCACCCCGCCCGTCTTGACCCCCGCTCCGAGCCGTTCGCCCGCCCCTCATCAGCTCCTCACCTGACCAACGCCCCGGGAAGCGGGAGAGTTCCAAGGGAGTTGGGAATGTCCGTAGCGTGTAACGCACAGGAATTTCCGTGCGCAGACACCCCAGGAGGGGGAAAAGTGGGGGGAGTTGGCAGGGGGCCCGGAATCTACGGGGGAACCGGAAGGAGTGCAGCACCATGGCAAAGCCTCTAGAGGCGTCCCGACTTGTGCAGATACTGCGCGACGAGGGTCTGGTGGTCCACGAGTACAAGGAATGGCGTACGCACAACCGCAATGCGAAGGGGGCCTGGGGCCCGATCAACGGCGTGATGATCCATCACACCGTGACCGAGGGCACCGGGAGTTCGGTGGAGCTCTGCTACACGGGCCACTCGTCCCTGCCGGGACCGCTGTGCCACGGCGTGATCGACAAGAAGGGGGAGGTCTGGCTCGTCGGCAACGGCCGCGCCAACCACGCGGGCCTCGGCGACGGGGACGTCCTGGACGCGGTCGCCAACGAGCGGAAGCTGCCGCCGGACAACGAGGCCGACACCGACGGCAACAGCCGCTTCTACGGCTTCGAGTGCATCAACCTCGGTGACGGCAAGGACCCGTGGCCCGAGGCGCAGAAACTGGCGATCGAGCGCGTCTCGGCGGCGATCTGCCGGACGTACGGCTGGACGGAGAAGTCCGTCATTGGCCACCTGGAGTGGCAACCGGGCAAGCAGGACCCGCGCGGCTTCACGATGTCCTCGATGCGGGGCCGGATCGCGAAGCGACTGGGCCGCGACCCCGACGGCCCGCCCGCGCCCCCGAAGTACGAGCCGTTCCCGGGCGCCTCGTTCTTCGAGACCGGCCGCAGCAGCAAGATCATCACAGCCATGGGCAAGCGCCTGGTGGCCGAGGGCTGCGGGCGCTACGAGGTCGGGCCGGGCCCGGAGTGGACGGCGGCGGACCGCAAGTCGTACGCGGCCTGGCAGCGCAAACTGGGCTACTCCGGCGACGACGCGGACGGCGTCCCGGGCAGGACCAGCTGGGACAAGCTGAAGGTCCCGAACGTCTAGCCACGCTCCGTGACGGCCACGGCTCGCGCCGCGAAGGCGGGGCGTGTACGGCTACGACCCGTACACGCCCCGCAGAGCGCGGGCCCGCACCCGGGCTCAGGGACGTCTCGCCCCCCCGAGTACGCCCCCAGGGGGCGCAGGTCGCGCGCCGTAGAGGGCTGGAGCCCGCTCTCGCCCCCTACACGCCTCGCAGGGCGTGTACGCCCGTACCCGGGCTCAGGGGCTCCCCCGAATACGCACCGCAGGCGCGGGTCCATGCACGGGCTCAGGGAAGTCTCGCCCCGCATACGCCCCGCAGGGCGCGGGTCGTACTCCGTAGAGGGCTGGAGCCCGCTCGCAGCCCGTACACGCCTCGCAGGGCGCGACCCGTCCAGGGCGCAGGGCATTCCGGACGTCTCGGCGCGAAGACCGGAACCTGTCCGCCACGGCGGCGGACAGGCCCGGTACGGCGGCGACCGGCAGGCGACCACGTACCGCCGCGCGTGCCGCCCTTGCCGCTTGCCGTAGCGCGGGCCGAGCGGCGGCGACCTGCGGCGCCGAGCCCAACCGAAGCCAAGGGGTCGCGGCCCCTTGGCCCGCGCCGGACGGCGATCAGGCCGCTACGGCTCGCACGTTGGCGCGGACCCAGGCGACGACGTCGCCGGTGGTCGTACCAGGGGTGAAGATCTCCGCCACGCCGCGCTTCTTCAGCGGAGCGATGTCGTCCTCGGGGATGATCCCGCCGCCGAAGACCTTGATGTCCGCCGCGTCCCGCTCCTTCAACAGCTCCAGCACGCGCGCGAACAGCGTGTTGTGCGCTCCGGACAGGATCGACAGCCCGATCGCGTCGGCATCCTCCTGGATCGCCGTGTCGACGATCTGCTCGGGAGTCTGGTGCAGGCCGGTGTAGATGACCTCCATACCGGCGTCACGCAGGGCCCGCGCAATCACCTTGGCACCGCGATCGTGCCCGTCGAGCCCCGGCTTGGCCACCACCACGCGGATTGGACCCGACACACCCATGACTGCCTCCCTGTACCCCTGCGATCACCGCATGTAACGCGTGAACGAACGTTATCCCCAGCATCCCGCACCCTGCTGTTTCGCGAACAGGGCGGAGGGGGAAATCTCACATGGGACACGTTGAACAGGGAAGCCGTGGCGGGCCGGACCCGAGCCGTTGTCCGACCTCCCCACCCCGGCTTTCCACGAGGGCACACGAGGGACGGTCATCGCCGTCCCCCAGCCGTGCCGGTCGGGAGGTTGGCCAATGGGGGCCTTGCCTTTTCTTCCGAGTCTTCTCCGCCCCACCGCGGCGTTCATCAAGGCCACCAAAGCCACGGCACTGGACCTGGCGGTCCTCGCCGGCCACGCGGTGCTCTACCCGACCGGCCTGACCCAGGAGCGCCCCGAGCGCACGACCGACCGGGTTGTGCCGGTCCAGCTCACCGACGCCGCCCCCGGCGCCGCCGCACCGGACGGGACCGATCCGGCCGACGCGGTCGGCCCGACCCGGCTGCCGACCGCCCCAGACCACCTCCCCGTACTCCTCCTCCACGGCTTCATCGACAACCGCTCCGTCTTCGTCCTGCTGCGCCGCTCGCTGCGGCAGCACGGCTGGGACCAGGTCGAGGCGCTCAACTACTCGCCGCTGAGCGTCGACATCCGCGCCGCCGCGGCCGAACTGGGGCGCCGCATCGAGGAGGTCTGCGAGCGGGTCGGCTCGGACCGGGTCGACGTGGTCGGACACAGCCTGGGCGGGCTCATCGCCCGCTACTACGTCCAGCGTCTCGGCGGCGACGCCCACGTCCGCACCCTGGTCACGCTCGGTACCCCGCACTCCGGCACGCGCGCCATCCCGCTGTTCTCCGCGCACCCCATCGTCCGGCAGATGCGCCCGGACTCCGATGTGATCGAGGAGTTGGCGGAACCGGCGCCCGGCTGCGCGACGCAGTTCGTCAGCTTCTGGAGCGACCTGGACCAGGTGATGGCGCCGCTGGAGAGCGCGCAGTTGCACCACCCCGATCTGGCCTCGACCAATGTGCAGGTCAGCGGGATCGGCCATCTCGCCCTGCCGGTGCACGGGGCAGTCGCGGCGGGCATCCGCGAGGCCCTGACCTCGGCCGCGTCGGGCGGCGGGGCCGCGGGCGGCGCGGCCTCGGTGGCGTGAGTACCGGACCGAAGTAGCGGAGCGCTGAGCAGAATTCACTGTGCGCCACGGCGCACAACCCCGCGTGGCGCGCCCCGCGGAAGCGAATCGTTGTCGAACCGCATTCGAACTCCGAGCCAAGGGACAGCACGCGGTGCGCCGAAAGGCGACAAATGCTCGTACCTTGGCATCGCGAAACCTGCCGAAGATTGTCGGCGCCACGGACCGACGGGTACAGTCGCCCGCACTGCACCGCCCTGGGGCAACGCCCCAGACCCCCGCTCTGCTGCCGAGGCGAAAGAGAAGTTGGTGGTGAACGACCGTCACCCGTCGGGGACCTCGACCCCGACCGCTCAGGCTCCCGACGCCTCGTACGGGCAGTACCCGACGTACGAGCAGCAGGGGGCCTACGGCGGCTACGCCGGGTACGACGGCACCGCGTCCCACGACACTTGGGGCACCGCCACCGGCACCTTCGACGGCTACGCCGCCCCCTACGGCGACGGCGACCCGCTCTTCGGCACGACGCCCGGCGCATACGACACGGGCCAGGGGACGTACGGCACGGGGCATTACGACACCACACAGTGGGACGCGGGAGTACAGCAGCCCGCCTACGACCCGTACGCCACCGGCGCCTTCGGCACGTCCACTTTCGATGCGGCCGGTTTCAATGCGGCGGCCTACGAGACCGGCGCTTACGACACCAGCGGGATGTGGGGCGCGGCCACCGTCCCGGCACAGGGCGGCCCGGCCCCCGTCGAGCACCTCGACTCCGGCGTGCGGGGCGGCGACCCGGGCGGGCAGTGGGACACCACGGCGTGGGCCACGGGCTCGTATGACATGAGCGGGATCACACAGGACGCCGGGGCCTCGGCTTACGAGACGGGCGGGTTCGAAACCTCGGCCTTCGAGGCGGCGCCTTACGAGACCGGACCGTTCGAAACCGGACCGTTCGAAACCGGGCAGTTCGAGGCGGCGCAGTTCCAGACGGGCCAGTTCGAAACCGGGCAGGCCGAGATGGGTCAGGTCGCGGCCGACCCGTACCAGACCGGCCAGTTCGACACCGGCCAGTTCCAGACCGGCCAGTTCGACACCGGGCAGTTCCAGACCGGGCAGTGGGAGGCCGCCGCTCACCCGGGCGGCGAGGAGGTCCGGCCCGATCTCGAGCACACGCCTGAGCCGGTCGCCGAACAGACCGCCGCCTTCGAGGCCTTGAGCGACCCATCCGCCGAGGACTCGGGCGAGCCCGGCGGCTCGGCCAAGGGCGTCGCACCCATGGGGCGCCGCGGAGCCGGCAGCGGCGGTGGCGGTGGCCGCAGTCGGCGGCGCGCGCCCGCCCGCCGGTCGGCGATCCTGACCGTGGCCGTACCGTCCGTCGCCGTGATGGGTGTGGCCGGTATCGCCGCGGCGTCCGTGAGCACCGGCCAGGACAAGTCCGCGCAGGCCGCGCCCGACCCGTCGGCCGTGAAGCCGTCCGCGGCCAACAACAAGCTCGACAGCCAGCTCGCCGGACTCACCGCCGACGCCGACGACTTCGCCGACCGCGCCAGCCGTACCCAGGAGCGCCTCGACCTCAAACAGCGCCAGCTGGAGGAGAAGAAGCGCAAGGAGGAAGAGGCGGCGCGCAAGGAGGCGCTGCGGCCGAAGTTCGCACTCCCCGTCGCCCAGCACGGGCTCAGCGCGTACTTCGGGCAGGCGGGGATCAACTGGATGTCCGTGCACTCCGGGATCGACTTCCCGGTCAGCTACGGGACGCCGGTCATGGCGGCCACGGACGGGGCCGTGCGGACGCAGTGGAACCCGGCGTACGGGAACATGGCCATTGTGACGGCGGCGGACGGCACGGAGACGTGGTACTGCCACCTGAGCAGTACGAAGATCAGGTCCGGGTCGGTCAAGGCCGGGGACACCATTGCCTATTCGGGCAATTCGGGCAACTCCACCGGCCCGCACCTCCACTTCGAGGTCCGCCCCGGCGGCGGCTCGGCCATCGACCCCCTGGCCTGGTTCCAGGGCAAGGGCATCAACCCCAACTGACGCGGCCCGGCCCCGCCGCCCGCCGCCATCCCCGAACGGCCGCTGGGCCTCCCCACGCCCGCCGTCTCCGGCGGGCGTTCAGCCGCCGGTCAGAGCTTCTCCACCGGCGCGTAGCGCAGGAGCAGCACCTTTGGCTTCTCGTCGCCGAAGTCGATGGTGGCCTTCGCGTCGTGCCCGCTGCCGGCCACGGACATGACCGTGCCCAGGCCAAACTGGTCGTGGGTGACGCGGTCGCCGACCGAGAGGGAGACGACCGGGCGGTCCGTCGCGCGCCGGGTGGCGAAGCCGGAGGGACCGGACGAGCGGCCGCCGGACTTCATCGCCGCGGAAGCCATCGACCCCGCCGCCGAGACCGAGGCCGACGGGGTCGTACCGCCGGTGCGCCGCCACTCCACGTACGCCTCCGGGATCTCCTCCAGGAAGCGGGACGGCGGGTTGTAGGAGGGCTGGCCCCACGCGCTGCGCATCGTCGCGCGCGTGAGATACAGGCGTTCCCGCGCCCGCGTGATGCCGACGTAGGCGAGCCGCCGCTCCTCCTCCAGCTCCTTGACCTGGCCGAGGGCGCGCATGTGCGGGAAGACGCCGTCCTCCAGACCGGTCAGGAAGACGACCGGGAACTCCAGGCCCTTGGCCGTGTGGAGCGTCATCAGCGTGATGACGCCGGAGCCCTCCTCGCTCTCCTCCTCGTCGGGGATCTGGTCGGAGTCGGCCACGAGCGCCACCCGCTCCAGGAACTCGGCCAGCGAGCCCGGGTTCTCCTCGGTGCGCTCCTGCTCGAACTCCAGGGCCACGGCGGCCAGTTCCTGGAGGTTCTCGATCCGCGTCTCGTCCTGCGGGTCGGTGGACGCCTGGAGTTCGGCAAGGTAGCCCGTGCGCTCCAGAACCGCCTCCAGGATCGTCGCCGGGCCCGCGCCGGACTCGGCGATCGTGCGCAGCTCCTCCAGCAGCACGTTGAACCGCTTGACCGCGTTCGCCGACCGAGCCGCCATCCCGTACGCCTCGTCGACCCGGCGCAGCGCCTGCGCAAAGGAGACCTTCTCGCGCAGCGCGAGCGCCTCGATCATGGCCTCGGCGCGCTCGCCGATGCCGCGCTTGGGGACGTTGAGGACGCGCCGCAGCGGGACGGTGTCCTCGGGGTTGGCGAGCACGCGCAGGTACGCGAGGACGTCGCGGACCTCCTTGCGCTCGTAGAACCGGACGCCGCCGACGACCTTGTACGGCAGCCCGACCCGGATGAAGATCTCCTCGAAGACACGGGACTGGGCGTTCGTGCGGTAGAAGATGGCGACGTCGCCGGCCTTGGCGTCGCCCGCGTCCGTCAGCCGGTCGATCTCGTCGGCGACGAACTGCGCCTCGTCGTGCTCGGTGTCGGCGACATAGCCGGTGATCGCGGCGCCCGCGCCGGCCTCGGTCCACAGGTTCTTGGGGCGGCGGTTCTCGTTGCGCTCGATGACGGCGTTGGCGGCGCTGAGAATGGTCTGCGTGGAGCGGTAGTTCTGCTCCAGCAGGATCGTGGTCGCCTGCGGGTAGTCCTCCTCGAACTGGAGGATGTTGCGGATGGTGGCGCCGCGGAAGGCGTAGATCGACTGGTCGGCGTCGCCCACCACGCACAGCTCCCCGGCGTGCTCGCCGGTGCCCACCAGCTCGCGCACCAGCGTGTACTGCGCGTGGTTGGTGTCCTGGTACTCGTCCACCAGCACGTGCCGGAAGCGGCGGCGGTAGTGCTCGGCGACGTCCGGGAACGCCTGGAGGAGGTGGACGGTGGTCATGATGATGTCGTCGAAGTCCAGCGCGTTGGCCTCGCGCAGCCGGGACTGGTAGAGCGCGTACGCCTCGGCGAGGGTCTTCTCGAAACCGTCACCCGCCTGTCCCGCGAAGGTCTCCTCGTCGATGAGCTCGTTCTTGAGGTTGGAGATCTTCGCGCTGAAGGACTTCGGCGGGTAGCGCTTGGGGTCCAGGTCGAGGTCGCGGCAGACCAGGGACATCAGGCGCTTGGAGTCGGCGGCGTCGTAGATCGAGAAGCTGGAGGTGAAGCCGAGCTTCTTCGACTCGCGGCGCAGGATGCGCACACAGGCGGAGTGGAACGTCGACACCCACATCGCGTTCGCCCGCGGGCCCACGAGCTGTTCGACGCGCTCCTTCATCTCGCCCGCGGCCTTGTTGGTGAAGGTGATCGCGAGGATCTGGCCGGGGTGCGCGCGGCGGGTGGCGAGCAGGTGGGCGATCCGGTGCGTCAGCACGCGCGTCTTGCCGGAGCCGGCGCCCGCGACGATGAGCAGCGGGGAGCCGGAGTGGGCGACGGCGGCCCGCTGCTGCTCGTTGAGCCCCTCGAGCAGCGCGGCGGGGTCCACGGCCGGGCGCGGGGCGCCGTTGCGGTAGTACGCGTCGTGGTCCGCGGGCGCGTCGAAGCGGCCGCCGAAGAGGTCGGCCGGCACGGCCTCGGCCGGTGCGTCCTCGGGCGGCGGCGGGGGCTCCTCGCCCGGGTTTCCCCGGTGTTCGAGGTCCGCCAGGAAGCTGTCGTCAAAGAGGCTGCTCATCGCTGACCGAGTCTAGGCGGCCGCACTGACAACCCGTACCGCTTCCCGGTTCCCGGGGCCGCATTCCCGGGCCGCGGCGGGCCGTTGGTGAACGGAGTCCGGTCGATCCGGGGCCACCGGTGAACCGTGTCGGGCCGCCGCGCAACCGCGGGACCACATCCCGCCGAGGTCACGAAAAGGTTTCGGGCAAATCGAACATCAGCCTTCACAGCAGCCCCACAAGTTGGCTAGCGTGCTCGATCAGGCGGCCCGAACCCCTCGCCGGCGACCGCGCCGGCACGGTCTGCCTCCGCCGAGTCCGGCCAGTCCGGAGCCGGGGACCCACCCTCCTGCCGCCGACTTCGGCGCCGGAGGGGCCTAGTCCCACCTGGGGTGAATCGGCCGGTACGCGTGCGTGCGCCAGCGCGCGGCGGACGGCCGTAGGGCAGCCTTCCGATCGCCCGAACCCGACAGCTAACCCGGTAGGCGGTCCACGGAAGGAGACGCGCACCGTGGCGTCGCACCGCAAACCGCGGACCCATGTCCTGACCACCCCTGGTTCCCGCCGTACCGCCGTCGGTCTGACGACCGTGGCGCTGGCCTCGGTCGGCCTGCTGTCGCAGGCCGCACAGGCCGCGCCGAGCGAGCCGAGGCAGAGCATCGAGGAAGTCCAGAAGAAGGTCGACCAGCTCTACCGCCAGGCCGGCACCGCCACCCAGCAGTACAACCAGGCCAAGGAGCGCACCGAGCGGCAGCGCACCGCGGTCGACCGGCTGCTCGACGACGTGGCGAACCGTACGGAGAAGCTCAACGAGGCCCGGCGCACGCTGGGCAACTACGCGGCCGCGCAGTACCGCAACGGCGGCATGGCCCCCACCGCGACCATGCTCCTCGCCGACAGCCCGCAGGACTACTTCACGCGGAACCACCTGCTGGACCGGATGACCGACCGTCAGCGGCAGGCCGTAGAGCAGTACCAGGGCGAGCAGGAGTCGGCGTCGAAGCAGCGGTCGGAGGCCACGCGGAGCCTGGCCTCGCTGACCGAGGCGCAGCAGGAGCTGCGCGACTCCAAGCAGTCGGTGCAGGACAAGCTCGGCCAGGCGCGCGAGTTGCTGTCCGAGCTGACCGCCGAGGAGAAGGCGCGCCTGGCGGAGCTGGAGCGCAAGCGGGAGGCCGAGGCGCAGCGCAAGGCGGAGGAACTGGCGCGGCAGCAGGCGGAGAAGGCGCGGCAGGAGGCGGCCGAGAAGGCGGCCGCCGAGGAGGCCGCGGCGCAGGAGAGCCCCTCCCAGAGCTCGGACTCGGCCTCGGGCTCGGGCTCGGGCTCCGGGTCGTCGTCCGGCTCGTCCTCCGACGCGTACGCCGCGAAGGCCGAGAAGGCGATCGCGTTCGCCCGCGCCCAGATAGGCAAGCCGTACGTGTGGGGGGCCACGGGCCCGTCCTCGTTCGACTGCTCCGGGCTGACGCAGGCCGCGTGGAAGGCGGCGGGGGTCTCCCTGCCGCGCACCACCTGGGACCAGGTGGAGGTCGGCACCCGCGTCGCCACCGAGGACCTCAAGCCCGGGGACCTGGTGTTCTTCTACGACGACATCAGCCATGTCGGGCTCTACATCGGCGACGGCCAGATGATCCACGCCCCGAAGCCGGGCGCGAACGTCCGCACGGAGGCGATCACTTACATGCCGATCTACGGGAGCGTGCGCCCGTCGTAGCGGGTATGCCCGTCGTCGCGGCGTGCGCCCGTCGTCGCGGATGGGGGCTCGGGGGACGAAGTCCCCTGAGTTGTCCCCGCCGCGACGGCGAGCGACCGCTGCGGCGGCGCGGGTCGGCGGTGCCGAACTCTCCGCGCCCCTGGCCACGGATCACACCCAGCGGATCACACCCACAGGACAGCGATGAAGACGTTCGCCACCGTCAAAGCGCCCACCGCGCCGAACGCGGACTTCTCCACACGCTCCTCGTCGCGCTTCACATAGACCAGGCCGAGGATCACGATCAGCAGGGCGAGTTTCACGCCTATCTTGATGTTGTTGAGCGTCTGATCGTCGGCCTGGTTGAGGCCCACCAGGGCCACGCCGGTGACCAGCATGGTCAGGGCGCCGTGGAGCATGCCGGGGGTGAAGCGGGCGGCGCCCGTGCCCATCGCCTTCATCTGGGAGAAGAAGCCGCCGAGCAGGGCCGCGATGCCGACGATGTGGAGGCCGACGAAGACATTGATGAGTACGTCCATGCGGCGGAGAGTATCGGGGCCCATAGCACCCGTCCCCACTGAGGTTTGCCTCATTCGCCACATCGGTCACAGCCGCCAACGGAACCTACAGGAGCAGGAAGATTCACCCGGCTCTTATGGTCGGGTCCGTCCGTAAACCTCCAGAACGCTTCCAGTCGCGGTCATTGCGTCACCTGCTCATGACGCGCAGGTTTAGCGTCCTCCCC
>NZ_LIQY01000166.1 GCF_001418495.1 Streptomyces pathocidini
AAGTGTGTATAAGAGGCAGCTCGCCGGGCGGGCGGGAAATCCGTTACGGCTTACCGCCCGCCCGGCGAGTGCCTAGTAGCACTCGTTGACGCCCGGCTTCAGCGACATCTTGAGCCCGCTCAGCTTGAACGTGCCCGCACTGGTGGCCCAGGCGGTCTGCTTGACATCGGTCAGCGTGGCGCTGTCGGCCTCCTGAGCGAAGCCACCCGGGGAGGCGTGATCGTCCTTGGCGATACCGGGGCCCTTGGTGCTGGCACCCGCCGCGATACCGATGTTGATGTTGCGGAACGTGGCATTGGCCTCGAGGTCGTCGAGGTCGATGTACAGGTTCTCGGCCTTGACCGGCTCCTCGTTGCCCGCCCTCAGCTGCAGCGTGACGGTGCCGATGAGCGGGATGCCGGGCGTGACGACCGACTGGCACATGTTCCGGATCTGCGCGGTCTTGAACGCGGAGACCGCCACCGGGACGTTCTTACCACCGACCTGCGCGTCGTAGGCGCCGTACTGAACGAAGCCTTGCCCATCAAGTCGGTCGGCCGCCACCTTGAACTTCTGGCCGGACACGCTGAACGAGGCCGCGAGCGCACCCTGCGACAGGGCGACACCGATCGCGGCCGTGGCAGCGACGCTCGGGACCATGACGACGGCGAACCGCTTCCATCTGGTCCCGCCACGAGCCAGGGACTCCATGACTTTCCTCCTTCTCGGACGTACATCTCCGGCGGGGCCAGTGGGCCGACCCGGCGCTGGGATGGGAGAAGTGCTACGTCCTCGGGAAGGAGAGCGCCGCTGTGGCCTCGGGCGCGCATCGCACCCGATCCATCGGCGATCACCCCCGAGCGACAACCACTGGCCACGCTCTCGCGCAACCGGACAGGCTCTGCCGGTGGGCAGAGACCCCCCTGTCCTAGGCCGGCGCCTCTGCCGCCGGCCTGCCCGGTGGGGACCCAACAAGCCCGCGGTGCCGAGTGGATGTCGGACCGCGGGTAATGGACCGAGCGCCGACGATCGTGGTCCATTCCGGGGCTCGGCACAAGTGGCGCGTTACTAGCGAGTAACGGCGCGATGACCAGAGCGTGGTCGCCCGGTCCCGACCGGGCACGCAGGGTCGCCCGCCCAATGCCCGATTATGGAGGAGTAATTGACACATACGCGGACAAGGTGCCGCGCTTCTCTTACTGGCAGTAACAGCAAGAACCTTGGTCAAGTTTTGGCAAAACGCGGTTGAGGTGATCGAGAACCGGCCATGGCCGACGCCCCGTCAGAAGCCTGCCCCGCTCGGGGCGTGGACACGCATCGGGCCCGGCAGAGCGGATCCGTACCTTCCGGATCCAACCCACCGGGCCCTCACGCCAGTTCGGCACGATCGTTTCGCGTCAGCCGCTGCCAGAACCGACCCCCTCAGAACCGCCTCCACCGAAACCGTCCCTGCCGGAACCGCCTCTGCCGAAACCGCTTCTGTCAGAACAGCACGCGCGCCAGTGCGGTGCGCGCCGCCACCACCCGCGGGTCCTCGGCACCGACGACCTCGAAGAGCTCCAGCAGCCGTACGCGGGCGGCCTCCCGGTCGTCCCCCGCCGTACGCCGGACCGTCTCCACCAGCCGGCCGAAGGCGTCCTCGACATGACCGCCGACCAGGTCGAGGTCGGCCGCCGCGATCTGCGCGGCCGGGTCGCCCGGGCTGTCGGCCGCGGCCTTGCGGACCGCCTGCGGGTCAACCCCCTGGACCCGCTGGAGGAGTTCGGCCTGCGCGAGGCCCAACGCGGCCTCGGGGTTGGCCGGGTCGTCAGAGAGTACGTTCTTGTACGCCTGGATCGCGCCGCCCAGGTCACCGGCGTCCAGCGCCTGGCCCGCGGCGGTCAGCACGGCGTCGTACGGGCCCGCGGGCCGCTCCGGGGCCTCCTCCTGGCCGGCCTCCTCGGCGCCCGGCTCGACCGGGGCGCCCACGATGCCGAAGCGCTGCTCGGCGGCCTGGATCAGCTGGTCCAGCACCTGGCGCAGCTGCGCCTCCGGGGCTGCGCCCTGGAACAGCGGCAGCGCCTGGCCCGCGATCACCGCGAAGACCGCGGGGATCCCCTGGACACCGAACTGCTGGAAGAGCATCTGGTTGGCGTCGACGTCGATCTTGGCGAGCACGAACCGGCCGGCGTAGTCCGCGGCCAGCCGCTCCAGCAGCGGGCTCAGCTGCTTGCACGGCTCGCACCACTCGGCCCAGAAGTCGACGACGACCGGGACCTCGGTGGAGCGCTGGAGTACGTCCTGCTCGAACCCCGCCTCGTCGACGTCGAAGACGAGACGGCCGGGTGCGGCGGCCGGCTCGCCGGTGCGGGCGGCCTCGGCCCGCACCTGCTCCGCCTTCTGCTTGGCTTCCCCGGCGGCCTTCACCGCGGCAAGGTCGACGACTCCGCTCATGGACATGTTGCGTGGCTGCATGAGTACATCCTCCCCCTTCCGCGCGAGGATCCGAAAAACGCCGTGAGACGGGCGGACTGTGTGCGGCTGCGCCGGGTCCCCACCCTGCGCGTACATGGTTGTCGCGGGGGCCGACGGCCCTTTCGCTACGAGTCGTAGCGTAACCCGTCGGGCCCCTGACCGAGCAAGTCCCCACCACGTGATCTTCGCCGCGTGGTCCTCACCTCGTGGTCCTCACCTCGCGGTCCTCACCTCGTGGTCTTCGCCGGGTCGCGGCCGGTTCGGCTCGGTTCGGCCCGCCCAGCTACCGCTGGGTGGGGGTGCCCCCGGCGGTAGTTGGAGGAGTGCCCCCATCCGAGCTCCACCGCGGTGGTTGCCCGCCGTCGCGGCGGGAGAATTTTGCGGCTCCGCCGCCCCACCGCCCGCCGTGAGGGCGCGCGTTAGGGTCGCCGCATGAGCGGTGGGAGCAGGGCTGGTACCAGCGGTGGGGGGCGCCCGGGGCGGCCACGGAGCGCCGAGGCCGATCTGGCGATCCTGGACGCCACCCGGACCGCGCTCGTCGAACTGGGCTGGTCCAAGCTGACGATGGGCGATGTCGCCGCCCGCGCGGGAGTGGCCAAGACCACGCTCTACCGGCGCTGGACGAGCAAGAGCGAACTCGTCGTGGACGCGGTCGCCGTCCTCTTCGACGAGCTCGAACTCCCCGACCGCGGCAGCCTGCGGGCCGATGTCGAGGGCGTCGTGCGGCAGTTCGCGGCCCTGCTGGAGCGCCCCGAGGCGAAGACCTCGCTCATGGCGGTCGTCGCCGAGTCCACCCGCGACGACGCCCTCCGCGGCCGCATCCGCGCGGCGATCGTCGAGCGCCAGAAGCGGCTGGTCCTCCAGGGCCGGGAGCGGGCCCAGGCCCGCGGCGAACTCCCTCGCGAGCCGGACCCCTCAGCGGCGGCCCGCCACGCGGACCTGATCTTCGACGTGATCGCGGGCGCGGTCGTCCACCGCCTCCTGGTCAGCGGCCGGCCGGTCGACCCGGCCTGGGCCCGCGACCTGACCACCCTCCTCCTCGGCGGCCTGACGACGGTGGGGCAGACGCCCTAGACATCACCGCTCGCCTGCCCACCCGACTCGTCTGCCCGCGCGGCCCGCCTAGCCGCGCGGCTGGGCGGGCGCCGCGAGAACGTCACACGTCGTAGCGATCGACGGAAAAGCGATGGAGGTTGTCCGCCACCCAGGCCGAGGTGCGGCGCAGCCCGTCCGTCAAGGAGACCTCCGGCTTCCAACCCGCCCAGTCGCGGGCGCGCGTGTTGTCCGACAGCAGCCGATGCACCTCGCTGCCCGCCGGGCGCAGCCGGGCCGGATCGACGACGACCCGCGCGTCCCGCCCCGAGGCGATGATCAGCGCCTCCGCGAGTTCGCCGATGGCGATCTCGCTGCCGGTGCCGAGGTTGACCACCTCGCCCAGCGCGCGGTCGCAGTCGGCCAGCGCCAGGAATCCCGCCGCGGTGTCCGTGACGTAGGTGAAGTCGCGGGTCGGCGTGAGCGACCCGAGGCGTATCTCCCGTGCGCCGGAGTGGAGTTGGGCGAGGATCGTGGGGATCACGGCGCGCCCCGACTGGCGCGGGCCGTAGGTGTTGAACGGCCGCACGACCGTGACCGGGAGGTCGAAGGCGTGCGCGTACGACAGCGCCATCATGTCCGCGCCGATCTTCGAGGCGGAATACGGGGACTGGGGCTGCAGGGGGTGGTCCTCGCCGATCGGGGCGGTGAGGGCGGTGCCGTACACCTCGCTCGTGGAGGTGTGCAGCAGCCGCCGCACGCCGTGCCTGCGGCAGGCCGCGGCAACGTTGTGGGTGCCGGTCACGTTGGTCTGCACGTACGACTCGGGGGACGCGTAGCTGTACGGGATGCCGATGAGCGCGGCGAGGTGGAAGACGGTGTCGCAACCCGCCACCGCGTCCATCACGCGCCCCGCGTCGCGCACGTCCCCGGCCAGGATCTCGACCGGGCTGTCGGGGCCGAGGTGGTGCGCGAGATGGCCCGCCGTCCCGTACGGCTTGTAGTGCACGAGGCAACGCACCCGCGCGCCCCGCGCGAGGAGCAGATCGACGAGCGTGGAGCCGATGAACCCTTCGGCCCCGGTGACGAGGACCGTGCGGTCGGCCCAGTCGGCGTCGGCGGGGTCCGTGTCCGTCCGGTTCGCGCCGGACTGGTTCATGTGGATCAGGTTCGTGCCGGTCATGAGGAGTGCTCCTGTTCGTCGGTGCGGGGAGAGGCGGGCGTCGCGCGTCCCGCCAGGCGCAGGACCCTTGCCGCCAGGAGGTCGGCGGCCCGCGCGTGGGGACCTGGGCGGGCGGCGGCGGTCATCGCGGCCAGGCGGGACGGGTCGGCCAGCAGGGGTTCGGTGAGGGCGGCCAGGCGGTCGGCGGTCGCCTCGGCGTCCGGGAGCAGCAGGCCGGCCCCGGCGTCGGAGAGCACGCGCGCGTTGTGGGTCTGATGGTCGCCGGGGGCATGTGGATAGGGCACGAGCACGGCCGGTACGCCCGTGACCGCCAGTTCGGCGACGGTCGCCGAGCCGGCCCGGCACACCATCAGGTCCGCCGCCGCGTAGGCGAGGTCCATGCGGTCCAGGTAGGCGACGGCCCGCGCGACGCGGTCGCCGCCCGCCTCGGCGAGCCGCGCCCGGACGGCCGGCAGCGCCTCGGGGCCGGTCTTCACCAGCAGCCGTACGTCCGTACGCCCCTGCCACCGGCTCGCCAGGTCCACGGCCGCGTCGGTCAGCCGCCGTGCGCCGAGGCTGCCGCCGTTGAACACGATCAGCCGCACCCCGTCGGGCACGCCCAGCTCCCGGCGGGCGGCCGGGCGCAAGGCCTCCCGGTCCAGTTCGGCGACCGGGCCGACCAGCGGCATGCCCACGGTCTCCGCCTCCGCCCCCGCGGGCAGGTGCTCGCGGGTGCGGTCGAAGGCGAGCGCGATGTGCGGGGTGATCCGGGCGGCGAACCGGTTGGCTCGGCCCGGGACGGCGTTGGACTCGTGGATCAGGCTCGGCAGCCCGGCCAGGCGGGCGCCGACGATGACGGGCGCGCTGGGGTAGCCGCCCATGCCGACCGCGACCTGCGCGCTCTGCCGCCGCAGGATCGTGCGCACCTGCGCCCCGGAGCGCATCAGCGCGGCGGGCAGCAGATAGCGGCGTGCGCCGAGCGCCGGGTCGAAGGGGATCATGTCGACGGTGTGCAGCGGGTACCCGGCCTCGGGTATCAGCCGGGTCTCCAGACCGCGCTCGGTGCCGACGAAGGTGATGTCCGCGGCGGGGTCCGCGCGCCGCAGCGCGTCGGCGAGGGCGAGGCCGGGATAGATGTGGCCGCCGGTGCCGCCGGCCCCGATGACCACGGACAGCGGTCGGTGGGGAAGCCCCGGCGGGGCGGCGTGCGGGGGTTCGGGCTGTGGCATGCCGACCAGGTTGGCGAAATGCCCTAAGAGGCTTCTAAGAGCCCGGTTTGGCAGGCTGGGGTGGCATGGAGACCGAACGCGCCCCGAACCGTACCGCGCCCCGCCCGAGGGTCCTCGTCGTGGACGACGACCCCGAGGTGCGGGCCGCGGTCGAGGACGGGCTCGCGATCGAGGGGTTCGCGGTGCGCGGGGAGGCCGACGGGCTCGCGGCGCTGAGCGCGGTGACCGAATGGCAACCGGACGCGCTGGTGCTGGATGTGCTGATGCCCGTACTGGACGGGCTCGCGGTGTGCCGGCGGCTGCGGGCGCTGGGCGACCGTACCCCGGTGCTGGTGCTGACCGCGCTCGACGCGGTGAGCGAGCGGGTCGACGGCCTCGACGCCGGGGCCGACGACTACCTCGTCAAGCCGTTCGCCCTGGACGAGTTGACAGCCCGGGTACGGGCGCTGCTGCGGCGGGCGGCCCCGGACCCGGCCGACGGACAGCGCCCGCTGTCCTTCGCCGACCTGGTCGTGGATCCGGCCACCCGTACCGGCCTGCGCGGCGGCCGCCGACTGGAGTTCAGCCGCACCGAGTTCGCGTTGCTGGAACTGCTGCTCGCGCACCCGGGGCAGGTGCTGCCGCGGGAGCTGATACTGGAGCGGGTCTGGGGCGCGGCGTTCGGCCCGGACACCAACTCCCTTGCAGTGTACGTGGGTTACCTGCGCCGGAAGCTGGAAGCGGGCGGCGAGCCCCGGCTCGTCCACACCGTGCACGGCGTCGGCTACCGGCTGGACCTCGCGTGAGCCGCCGCAGAGCGCTCGGCGCGCGCTGGCGCCGCCGCCGCCCGCTGCGCACCCGGCTCGCGGTCGCCGCGGCGGCGGCTGTGGCGGTGGTCGCGGTGGGCGTCTGCTGGGGCGCGTTCCTGATCACCCGGAACGAGCTGTACCACCAGCTGGATCTGCATCTGATCCAGTCCGCCACGCTCGTGCAGCAGCAGAGCCGCGGCGAGCCGCCGCAGGTCGTGCACGGCGAGTGCGCGTTCCTGTCCGCGCCCGCCTGCTCGCAGATCGTCCCGGCGGATCGGGCCGAGGACCCGCGGCAGCCATACCGGTTGCCGGTCACCGCACCCGTGCGGCAGGTGGCCGCGGCCGAACGCGCCCCGTACTTCAGCAACATCACGCTCGACGGGCACCCCGCCCGGATGTTCACCACCGACTACGGCCGGGACAAGGCCCTCCAGGTGGCGCTGCGCTCCGACACGGTGGAGCAGGGCGTACGGCGGGCGGCCAAGCTGCTGACTGCGGTCGGCGCGGCGGGGGTGGTGCTGGCCGGGGCGCTGGGCTCCTGGGTGTCGCGCACCGGCCTGGCACCGGTGGCCCGGCTGACCGCGACGGCCGAGCGCATCGCGGCGACCCGGGACGCCCGGCACCGCATCGAGCTGCCGCCGGGCCCGCCGGGCCGCGAGGACGAGCTGACGCGCCTGGCGACCAGCTTCAACACCATGCTGGCCGAGTTGGAGCAGTCGGTGGTGGCGCAGCGGCGGCTGGTCGCGGACGCCTCCCACGAGTTGCGCACCCCGTTGACGGCGCTGCGCACCAACGCGGAGCTGCTGGCGCGCGGCGACCGCCTGACACCCGCACAGCGCGACCGCGCCGCGACGGCGCTGGAGCGGCAGCTGCGCGAAGTGACGGGCCTGGTGGCGGACCTGATCGAGCTGGCGCGGGAGGAGGAGCCGGCACCGCTGCTGGAGGAGGTGCGGCTCGCGGCGCTGCTGGAGCACGGGGTGGCGGCGGCCCGCGGGCACTGGCCGGACGTCGCCTTCACGACGTACGTGGACGCGGCGGTCGGGTCGGCGACGGTCTCGGGCGTTCCCTCCCGCCTGAACCGCCTGCTGAACAACCTCCTGGACAACGCGGCGAAGTTCAGCCCACCGGGCGGGCCGGTGGAGGTCGGCCTGACAGCGGCGGGCGGCGGGCCGGAACTGACGGTTCGCGACCACGGCCCCGGCATCGCCCCCGAAGACCTCCCGTACGTCTTCGACCGCTTCTACCGCGCGGACACGGCCCGGGCCCTACCCGGCTCCGGCCTGGGCCTGGGCATGGTCCGCCAGATCGCGTCGGCCCACGGCGCCGAGACGACCGCGGAACAGCCCCCGGGAGGCGGCGCCCTCTTCCGCGTCCGGTTCCCCTCCGCGGCGAACCGGACCTGACCGCACAGGGCCTAGAACCCCGGCGGCTCCGTGTAGACGCCCCACTCGTCGCGGAGGACGCCGCAGATCTCGCCCAGGGTGGCCTCCGCGCGGACCGCGTCCAGCATCGGCTCGATCATGTTGCCGCCGTCGCGGGCGGCGGCCAGCATGCCGTCCAGCGCCGTGCGCACCGCCGCCTCGTCGCGCGCGGCCTTGCGCGCGGCCAGGGCGCGGACCTGCTCGCGCTCCACCTCGTGGCTGACGCGCAGGATCTCCAGGTCGCCCGTCACCGAGCCGGTGTGGCAGTTGACGCCGACGACCTTCTTGTCGCCCTTCTCCAGCGCCTGCTGGTAGCGGAAGGCGGACTCGGCGATCTCGCCGGTGAACCAGCCGTCCTCGATGCCGCGCAGAATGCCGGAGGTGATCGGGCCGATCGGGTGTTGCCCGTCGGGGTGTGCGCGCAGGCCGCGCTCCCGGATCTGGTCGAAGACCTTCTCCGCGTCCGCCTCGATCCGGTCGGTCAGCGCCTCCACGTACCACGAACCGCCCAGCGGGTCGGCCACGTTGGCGACGCCGGTCTCCTCCATCAGCACCTGCTGGGTGCGCAGCGCGATCTCCGCGGCCTGCTCGCTCGGCAGGGCGAGGGTCTCGTCCAGGGCGTTGGTGTGCAGGGAGTTGGTGCCGCCCAGCACCGCGGCCAGGGCCTCGACCGCGGTCCGTACGACGTTGTTGTACGGCTGCTGGGCCGTCAGCGAGACCCCGGCGGTCTGGGTGTGGAACCGCAGCCACTGCGCCTTCTCGGACGTGGCCCCGTAGACATCCCGCATCCAGCGCGCCCAGATCCTGCGCGCCGCGCGGAATTTGGCGATCTCCTCGAAGAAGTCGACGTGCGCGTCGAAGAAGAACGACAGCCCGGGCGCGAAGGTGTTGACGTCCAGGCCGCGGGAGAGCCCCAGCTCGACGTAGCCGAAGCCGTCGGCGAGGGTGTACGCGAGCTCCTGCGCGGCCGTCGCGCCCGCCTCGCGGATGTGGTAGCCGGAGACCGAGAGCGGCTTGTACGCGGGGATGCCGTGCGCGCAGTGCTCCATCAGGTCGCCGATCAGCCGCAGATGGGGCTCGGGCTGGAACAGCCACTCCTTCTGCGCGATGTACTCCTTGAAGATGTCGGTCTGGAGCGTGCCGTTGAGGACGGCCGGGTCCACGCCCTGCCGCTCGGCCGCGACCAGGTACATGCAGAAGACCGGGACGGCCGGGCCGCTGATCGTCATCGAAGTCGTGACGTCGCCGAGCGGGATGTCCTTGAACAGGACCTCCATGTCGGCCGCCGAGTCGATCGCGACCCCGCAGTGGCCGACCTCGCCGAGCGAACGCGGGTCGTCGGAGTCCCGGCCCATGAGCGTCGGCATGTCGAAGGCCACGCTGAGCCCGCCGCCGCCGTTGGCCAGGATCATCTTGTAGCGCTCGTTCGTCTGCTCGGCGTTGCCGAAGCCGGCGAACTGGCGGATGGTCCAGGTGCGGCCGCGGTAGCCGGTGGCGTGGAGGCCGCGGGTGAAGGGGTACTCGCCGGGCCAGCCGATCCGCTCGAATCCCTCGACAGAGTCGCCCGGCGCCGGCCCGTACAGCGGCTGCACGGGGTCTCCGGAGAGCGTGCTGAAGTCGGCGTCCCGGGTGCGGGAGGCGTCGTACCGGGCCTGCCAGCGGCGGCGGCCCTCTTCGATGACGTCGGCGTCCATACCTTCAAATTTACTAGGACGTCCTAGTAAATGTCGATGGGAAAACGCCCACACTCTCGGTGCGGGCGCTCCGCTACGCCTTGACCGGCTCCGCCGCGGGGTCGCCGACCTGCGAGGACAGCTCCCGTACGACCCTGCGCTCGACGAAGAACGCGGCCGTCGGAACCGTGCCGGCCAGCAGCACCCACACGAGCTTGCCGAACGGCCACTTCGCCTTGGAGCCGAGGTCGAAGGCGAAGATCAGGTACAGCACGTACAGCCAGCCGTGGGCGATGCCGACGGCGCTGGTGAAGCCGGCCGCGCCATCCAGCTCCAGCAGGTACTTGGCGATCATGCCGATCGTCAGCAGGACCAGCAGCACGCCAGTGACGTAGGCCAGCACGCGGTAGCGGGTCAGCACGCTTCGTTTCATGGCAACGAGCGTAACCGCCGGTTCCGGGCGATCAACGAGCGGGCCGGGCCCTGCGGCGGCGAGCGGTCCCCCACTCCTCGCGGCGGACCGTCCCCACTCCTCGCGGGAGGCCGTCCCCTACTCCTGGAAGTCGCCCGACGCCACCCGCAGGGGCCTGAGCATCGCGAAGATCTCCCCGCACTCCTCGGCGTCGTAGACCCCTAGCCCGAAGTCCATCGCCATCAGGTCGCGGGTCGCCGAATCCACCACCTCACGGCCCTTCGCCGTGATGGAGGCGAGCGTTCCGCGGCCGTCGTTGGGGTTCGGGCGCTTGTCGACCAGGCGGGCCCTCACCAACCGGTCCACGGTGTTGGTGACCGAGGTGGGGTGCACCATCAACCGCTCGCCGATCTTCGACATGGGCAGTTCACCGGATTTGCTGAAGGTGAGCAGCACCAGCGCCTCGTACCGGGCGAAGGTCAGGCCGTACGGCTTGACGACCGCGTCGACCTGGCCGAGCAGGATCTGCTGGGCGCGCATGATCGAGGTGATCGCGCCCATGGACGGAACGGAGCCCCATCGCTGCTTCCAGAGCTCGTCGGCCCGCGCGATGGGATCGAAGGGGAGGCTGAGCGGCTTCGACACGCCATCGACCCTACCGGCCTGATGAGGGGTGGCCGGCCCCGTTCCGGAGAGCGGAACACCAAACCAGACATGCCCGGCATGTCCGCAGGGTCCGTTGGGTAGACGCGCGTCGAAGCATCGTTCTCGGGGCGGGACCCGGGAGCACGGATCGTGCGCGCGGGTCCCGGCTCGGAGGGAGGGCGTCAAGTGCCGTTCCACGTCCACGAGGTCGGGGCCGCGTCCCGTACCGCCGTCGATCCGCTCACCGGCCACCGGCAGCCGCCCTGCCGGTTCGCCGTGTCCCCGCTCTGGGAGCTGCGGGAGGCGGTACGGGCCCTGGAGGCGCCCGGGTGCGGCGAGGAGTGGCGGCTGCCGTGGCTGCGCCGCATACGGACCGCCGCCTCGGGGCTCGATCTGCGGCCGCTGTGGCCGCTGCTGCGCGATCGCGCCACCACACCGGAGTTCCTGTGCCCGCCGCCTTCCGGGGCCGCGACGGCGATCGAGGACGAGCTGGCGCGCGTACGGGCCGCGGATCCGGCGCGGGCCGCCGCCGAACTGACCCGCTCGGCGGCGGGCACGGGCGTACGGGGCCGGGCGCCGGCGGCCGATCCCGCGCGGGCCGTACGGGAGCTGGCCGACCTGCTGGAGCTGGCCTGGCGGGCGCTGCTCGCCCCGCACTGGCCGTGGCTGCGCGGGCTGCTGGAGGCCGATGCCGCGTTCCACACGCGGCGGTTGGCGGACGAGGGGCCCTCGGCGCTCTTCCGCGAGCTGCATCCGCGGCTGGGCTGGGAGGAGGGCGCGCTGACCGTGCGGACGGGCGCGGAGCTCACGCGGCTGGCCGCCGACAACGGGCTCGTCCTGTTGCCCAGCGTCTTCGTCCGGGCCGATGTGGTGGTGGGGGCCAGCCCGGGGTGGCCCCCACCACCACAT
>NZ_LIQY01000167.1 GCF_001418495.1 Streptomyces pathocidini
GGCCGACACCGCCGACCTCGACGACCTCGGCCACCGACTCGCCGTGGACCTCGACAGGTTGGTGGTCATCGGCCGCATGGCCAAGCGCCGCCTCATCGAGGCCAACCTCCGGCTCGTCGTCTCCGTCGCCAAGCGGTACGTCGGCCGCGGGCTGACCATGCTCGACCTCGTCCAGGAGGGCAACCTCGGCCTGATCCGAGCCGTTGAGAAGTTCGACTACGCGCGCGGCTACAAGTTCTCCACCTACGCGACCTGGTGGATCCGCCAGGCCATGTCCCGCGCCCTGGCCGACCAGGCCCGGACGATCCGCGTCCCCGTCCACGTGGTCGAGCTGATCAACCGGGTCGTCCGGGTCCAGCGGCGGATGCTCCAGGAGCGCGGCTACGAACCCACCGTGGAGGAGGTCGCGGCCGAGCTCGACCTCCCCGAGGAGCGGGTCGGCGAGGTGCTGCGGCTGGCACAGGAACCGGTGTCGCTGCACGCCCCGGTCGGCGAGGAGGAGGACGTGGCGCTCGGCGACCTCATCGAGGACGGCGACGCCGCCTCGCCCGCCGAGTCCGCCGCGTTCCTGCTGCTGCGCCAGCATCTGGAGGCCGTGCTGTCCACGCTCGGCGAGCGCGAGCGCAAGGTCGTACAGCTGCGGTACGGGCTGGCCGACGGGCGGCCGCGCACCCTGGAGGAGATCGGCCGGATCTTCGGCGTGACGCGTGAGCGGATACGGCAGATCGAGTCCAAGACCCTCGGCAAGCTGCGCGACCACGCCTTCGCCGACCAGCTGCGCGGCTACCTGGACTGAGGCCGGGGATGGACCGGACCGGAGACGAACCGGGCGGGCTGGAGAACACCAGCCCGCCCGGCTTTCGAGGACCGCTTCGAGGACCGCTCCAAGGGCCCGGGACATCAGTCCACTTCGGCGACCGCCTGCGCGAACTGCGCCGCGTACAGCCGCGCGTACGCCCCGCCCGAGGCCAGCAGCGTCTCGTGCGACCCCTGCTCCACGATCGACCCGTTCTCCATCACCAGGATCACGTCCGCGTCCCGGATCGTGGAGAGCCGGTGCGCGATGACGAAGCTGGTCCGCCCGTGACTGAGCCGCGCCATCGCCTTCTGGATCAGCACCTCGGTACGGGTGTCCACCGAGCTGGTCGCCTCGTCCAGCACCAGGATCACTGGGTCGGACAGGAACGCCCGCGCGATGGTGAGCAGTTGCTTCTCGCCCGCGCTGACCCCCGACCCCTCGTCGTCGATCACCGTGTCGTAGCCGTCGGGCAGGGCCCGGACGAAGTGGTCCGCGTGGGCCGCCCGCGCCGCCTCCTCGATCTGCTCGCGCGTCACGCCCACCCGTCGCCCGCCGCCACCCTTGCCGGAGGTGCTTCGCGCCGCACCTTCCGATGGCGCCCCGTACGCGATGTTCTCCGCGATCGTGCCGCCGAACAGCCAGGTGTCCTGGAGCACCATGCCGATGCCGGAGCGCAGTTCCTCGCGGGACATCCGCGCGGTGTCCGCTCCGTCCAGCAGGATCCGGCCGCCGCTCACCTCGTAGAACCGCATGAGGAGGTTGACCAGCGTCGTCTTGCCCGCGCCGGTCGGGCCGACGATGGCGACCGTCTGGCCGGGCTCCACCGACAGCGACAGGTCCTCGATCAGCGGCTTGTCCGGCTCGTAGCGGAACGACACCTTCTCCAGCGCGACCTTGCCCTCCGAGGCCACCGGCCGCTCGGGGGAGGCCGGTTCGGGCGACTGCTCCTCCGCGTCCAGCAGCTCGAAGATCCGCTCGGCGGAGGCGACCCCGGACTGCACCAGGTTGGCCATCGAGGCGACCTGCGTCAGCGGCATCGAGAACTGGCGGGAGTACTGGATGAAGGCCTGCACGTCGCCGATCGACAGCGTCCCGGAGGCCACCCGCAGCCCGCCGACGACCGCCACCAGCACGTAGTTGAGGTTGCTGATGAACATCATCAGCGGCTGCATGGACCCGCTGATGAACTGCGCCTTGAAACCGGCCTGGTAGAGCTCCTCGTTCTGCTCCCGGAAGGCCGCCGCCGACTCCTCCTGGCGCCCGAAGACCTTCACCAGCGTGTGCCCGGTGTACATCTCCTCGATGTGCGCGTTCAGTTTGCCCGTGGACTTCCACTGCTGCACGAACTGCGGCTGCGCCCGCTTGCCCACCCGCGTGGCCACGACCGCCGACAGCGGCACCGTCACCAGCGCGACCAGCGCCAGCAGCGGGGAGATCCAGAACATCATCACCAGCACACCGATGATCGTCAGTAGCGAGTTGATGAGCTGGCCCATCGTTTGCTGCAGCGTCTGCCCGATGTTGTCGATGTCGTTGGTGGCCCGGCTGAGGACCTCGCCGCGCTTCTGCCGGTCGAAGTACGACAGCGGCAGCCGCGACAGCTTCGTCTGCACCTGCTCGCGCAGCCGGAGCACTGTCCGGTTGATCGTCAGGTTGGACAGTCGGGTCGCCACCAGCATCAGCAGCCCCGAGGCCAGGAAGATCACCAGCGCGACCAGCAGGACCGAGCCCACGGCGCCGAAGTCGATGCCCTGGCCCGGCGTGAAGTTCGTGCCCGAGAGCATGTCGGCGATCCCGCTGTCGCCCTTCGCCCGCAGGCCCTCCAGCGCCTGCTCCTTGGTGATCCCTTCGGGCAGCTGCCTGCCGACGATGCCGGCGAACACCAGGTCGGTGGCGTCGCCGAGGATCTTCGGGCCGGCCACCGACAGCGCGACGCTGCCCACGACCGCCGCCAACATCCCGTACAGCGTGGTCCGTTCGGGCCGGAACTGGCCCAGCATGCGCTTGCCGGAGCCCTTGAAGTCCATCGTGTGCGGGGCGGGCCCGCCGCCCATCATGCGCCCCATCGGTCCGCCGCTCACGCCGCCTCCGCCTCGGTCAGCTGGGAGAGGACGATCTCCCGGTAGGTCTCGTTGCCCGCCATCAGCTCGTGGTGGGTGCCGCTGCCCACGACCCGGCCCTCGTCCAGGACCAGGATCCGGTCGGCCTCGCGGATGGTGGCCACCCGCTGGGCCACGATCACCACGGTCGCCTCCGCCGTCTCGCGCGACAGGGCCGCCCGCAGCGCCGCGTCCGTCGCGTAGTCCAGGGCTGAGAAGGAGTCGTCGAAGAGGTAGATCTCCGGGCGCTGCACCAGCGTGCGGGCGATCGCGAGCCGCTGCCGCTGCCCGCCGGAGACGTTGGTCCCGCCCTGTGCGATGGGCGCGTCGAGCCCGCCCTCCAGCGCGGTGACGAACTCCTTGGCCTGGGCCACCTCCAGGGCGTGCCACAGCTCCTCGTCGGTGGCCTCGGGCCGCCCGTACCGCAGGTTGGTGGCGACCGTGCCGGAGAAGAGGTACGGCTTCTGCGGCACCAGGCCGACCGTCCTGGCCAGCAGCGCCGGGTCCAGGGTGCGCACGTCCTCGCCGTCGACCAGCACCTGCCCGTCCGTCGCGTCGAACAGCCGCGGTACGAGCCCCAGCAGGGTCGACTTGCCGCTGCCGGTCGAGCCGATGACGGCCGTGGTCTCGCCGGGCCGGGCGGTCAGGCCGACCGCGTGCAGCACCGGGGCCTCGGCGCCGGGGTAGCGGAAGCCCGCGCCGCGGACCTCCAGATGGCCGTGGCGGGCCAGCCCGGTTACCGGCGCGGCGGGCGGCACCACACTGGAGGCGGTGTCCAGCACCTCCTCGATGCGCTCGGCGCACACCTCGGCGCGCGGCACCATCATGAACATGAAGGTGGCCATCATCACGGCCATCACGATCTGCATTAGGTAGGCGAGGAAGGCGGTCAGCGCGCCGATCTCCATCCCGCCGCTGTCGATCCGGTGCGCGCCGAACCAGACCACCGCGATGCTGGAGAGGTTCACCACCGTCATCACGGTCGGGAACATCAGCGCCATCAACCGGCCGGTGGACAGCGACACATCGGTCAGCTCGGTGTTGGCCCGGCCGAAACGCTTCTGCTCGTAGTCGTCGCGGACGAAGGCGCGGATCACGCGGTTGCCGGTGATCTGCTCCCGCAGCACCCGGTTGACCGTGTCGATCCGCTCCTGCATGGTCCGGAACAGCGGCCGCAGCCGCCGGACGATCAGGCCGACCGAGATGCCGAGGACGGGCACGACGGCCAGCAGCACTGCCGAGAGCGGCACGTCCAGGCCCAGCGCCATGACGATGCCGCCCACGCACATGATCGGCGCCGAGACCATGAGCGTGAACGTCATCAGCACCAGCATCTGTACCTGCTGGACGTCGTTGGTGGTGCGGGTGATCAGCGAGGGGGCCCCGAACCGGCCCACCTCGCGGGCCGAGAAGCTCTGCACCCGCTCGAAGACGGCGGCCCGCACGTCCCGCCCGAGCGCGGAGGCGGTGCGGGCGCCAAAGTAGACGGCGCCGACGTTGCCGGCGACCTGCAGCAGACTGACGGCGATCATGAAGCCGCCGAACCGCAGGATGTAGCCCGTGTCCCCCTGGACGACACCGTTGTCGATGATGTCCGCGTTGAGGGTGGGCAGGTAGAGCGTGGCGATCGTCTGCACCAGCTGGAGCAGCACGAGCAGGGATATAGGTCGTTTGTACGGGGCCAGGTAGGCCCGGAGGAGTCGGATCAGCACGAAGACACTCTCTTGAGTACGTGGCACGCACGCGCCCTGAAGGAGACGCGTGCCGCACATCGGCGGTTGCCAGCCTGCGGCCTCAACCCCGGTTGAGGTCAAACCATTTCCGGAACAGCGGGAGACGGGCTCCCATTCCGGTGCCGGGGGACTTTATCCGCCGGGGTTCCCCGCGGCCCGACGGGCCGCGATTCCGGGGTCACCCGCCGGATGCGAAGGCCCCGGGGTGCGTCTGCTCCCGTACCGCCCCGAACTGCTGCCGCACGGCCTGGCCCACCGGCACCTCGTCCTCGCTCGGCTCGAACAGCTGGGCGGCGGCGCCCTGCCAGACCGGCGGCTGCTGCGGGGAGAGAGTGCCCTGCGCGACGCCGAGCGCCCACGCGGCCTGCCGGGCCGCGCCGATCGCCGCGTAGTCCGCCGCCCGCACCACGACCACCTGGGCGCCGAGGAGCATGGGCGCCACGGCCTGCACGGCCGGCAGCTCGGCGGCCGCCCCCAGCAGGAAGACCCGCCGCACCGCGACCCCGCGCCCGCGCAGCACGTCCAGCGCGTCCGCGAGCCCGCACAGCATGCCCTCGAACGAGGCCCGCGCCAGGTGCTCGGCCTTCATGCTCTCCCGCCGCAGACCCGCCAACGTGCCCGCGGTGTGCGGCAGATGAGGGGTGCGCTCGCCCTCCAGGTACGGCAGCAGCACCAGCCCGTGCGCACCGGGCGTCGACTTCAGCGCCAGCTCCGAGAGCCCGTCCAGGTCGGTGCCCAGCAGCTCGGCGGTGCCGCGCAGCACGCGTACGGCGTTGAGCGTGTGCACGACCGGCAGGTGCATGCCCGTCGCGTCCGCGAAGGAAGTGATCGTTCCGGTGGAGTCGGCCAGCGCCTCGTGGTGGACCGCGAAGATCGAACCGGAGGCGCCGAGCGACACCACCGCGTCGCCGATGCCGACCCCGAGCCCGAAGGACGCGGCCATCGTCTCGCCCGTACCGGCCGAGATCAGCAGCCCCTCGGGCGTCGTCCCGGCGGGCTCGGCGGGCCCGAGCACCTCGGGCAGCGCCACCTGGTGGCCGAGCGCCAGCTCGACGAGATCCGGCCGGTAGGCCTCGGTCGCCGCCGACCAGTAGCCGGTCGCCGAGGCGCCGCCCCGGTCGGTGGTGCGCCGCGCGGGCCGCCCGAGCAGCTGCCACACCAGCCAGTCGTGCGGCTGGAGCACCCCGGCGGTGCGCTGCGCCGCCTCCGGCTCGTTCCGCGCCAGCCAGCGCAGCTTCGCCACCGGCTGCGCCGCCGTCGGCACGGTCCCCACGGCGTCGGCCCACGCCGCGCGCCCGCCCAGCGCGTCGACCAGATCGGCGGCCGCGGACTGCGCCCGCTTGTCGTTGCCCAGCAGCGCGGGCCGTACGAGGGAGCCCTCGGCGTCCAGTGCCAGCAGCCCGTGCTGCTGTGCGGAGACCCCGATGGCCTGCACACCCTCCAGGACCCCGCCGGTGGCGGCCTCGCCGAGGGACATCAGCCAGGCCTGCGGATCGATCTCGGTCCGCTTGGCCGCGCCGTCACCCTCGGCTTCGGCGGCGTGCGGCGCGTACCCCTGCCTGAGCACGGCACCGGTGTCGGTGTCGCAGACGACGATGCGTGTGTACTCGGACGAGCTGTCCAGACCGGCGACTATCCCCATGCGAACAGATGATGCCGCATGGCGGGGGCGGCCGGGTCGGCAAGCCTCCGTGCGAGGTGATCGTGATCACGTGGGGCGGGCCGTCCCGAGCCCGGATCGGCTCAGGTGTTGGTGGTGCCCCAGTCGTCCTCGCCCGGGGCGCGGTGCTCGCGCAGGGAGCGGACGCGGTCGGCCACCCCGGCCGGCAGGTGGCCGTTCATCTTGGCGCCGACCGTGTCCACCGCCTTGACCGCGGCGCGGCGGCCGTTCGTCGCGGCGGCCTCGGCCGCGTTGCGGACGGCCGGATTCTGGGCGACCTGCCGCGCGGACTTGCGCAGCTGCTCGTACCGCTCCCGGCCGGCTCGCGCCCCCAGCACGAAACCGACCGCCAGACCCGTGACGAACGTGAGCCGGTACCGCATGGCTTCCACCCTTCCTCGATGCTGCTGGGCTCCTGGTGTGCGCGTGCCCCGCCGGGCGGGCGCCCACGCGCTCACCATCGCGGTTACCGATTTCGGAGCACCCCCTGGCATGCGCTAATGTATTGCTCGCAGCGAGGCACCGCCCCCGGGGAACCGGTGGGAGGTCCGAGCGGAGCAGTCCCCTGTAGCTCAATTGGCAGAGCAGCCGGCTGTTAACCGGCAGGTTACTGGTTCGAGTCCAGTCGGGGGAGCGCCTGACGAAGGGCCCCGGTCGAGGGGCCTTTTTTTCATGGCGTCACGGAATCGGGAACCGCGGCACCCATGACGGATGTCCCCCAGGTGAGGCGCCTGCTACCCACACGGGCGGCAGATCGTATGAGCAGCTATGCTGCGGCAGACGGCGCGCACGCGGTGCGCGGCACGCCGTTACGGGGCGGTAGCTCAGCCGGTTAGAGCAGCGGACTCATAATCCGTCGGTCCTGGGTTCGAGTCCCAGCCGCCCCACCACTTGCCACCGGGGCAGACCCATTCCGACCGGCTTCTTAAGCTGTCGAAGCGCAGATTCGACGGGACCTCGGCGGCCCGTCCCGATCATGGTCCATGATCGACAGGACACATTCGGGACGCCGGTCACGCGGCGGGACGCAATTCCTCGTCCGGTCCGTCGTTGTCGGCCTCCGGAGCCTTGTCCGATGGGGCATCGGGACCTCGTTCACGTGAGGCGGCCGGCTCCGCGTGGCGGAGCCGGCCGAAGGCCGTACACGGGGGAGCGGTCCAGGTGGTGTCCACATCGAGGATCCGTCCTCCCCCGATGAGCACCGTGCCCGCTCCCCGCACAGCGCGGCCGTCGAAGAGATGGCCTGCTCGTACGGCCTGAAGTCGGCACTCCGCCATTGTTCTGCCCTTGCGGACTAGGAGTTGGCGCACAGGCCGGTCAGCGCACGCCGCAGCCCCTGCTTGTGGAGGGCATCAAGGCGCAGCTCATGGACGGCCGTCCGGTACGCCATCTCTCGGACGCCCGAGCACTGCGGCTTGGACAGCAGTGGCTGCGCCCCCTGGATCGCGGACAGCAACGCGATGTTGATCCGGTTGATCTCCTCCCGGATCTCCGTCAGGTCCGGCGCCATGGTGGGCGCCTCCGCCGGGTTCTCGCGCCACCGGTCGTGCAGTTGGCGCTGGACGTACTTGTTGGCCTCCATCTGGTCCCGGAAGACCCGCTGGACCGTGGCACGGTCGATGCCCAGGCGCTGGGCTTCGGCGTCCATCGCGTCAAGGACCTGCTGCTCGCGCTCCGGGTCTTCGATGGGCGCGCCCGAGATCCACTTCGACGCTGCGACCTGATCGGCGGTCAGGACGCGCTCGGCGGCCAGTCGCGCGAGCGCCCTGACGTGCTGCGCGGCCGACTGGTGGCCCGCATCAGCCCGCTGTGTGGCGGTCGTCGTGTCCTTGGCGTCCGAGGCCACCGCATGGGCCGGGGCCGCGAGAAGCAGGGAGGCGGCGAGGCCGGTGCCTATCGCGGCGAGGGCGAGGCCCTGGGGCCGTCGGGCGGCCCGGCGGAACCGGTGGTGGTGCGTCAGCAGCATGCTTTCCCCTTCTATCGGGTGGCGTATCCACCCATAAGGTGCTTTTTGGGTTCTTCCTTACAACTCCCATCATGGGGAGGGAAAACGAGTGGCGGGAGGGACGAAAGTCCTCTCCGGGGGAATTCCGGTTGCCCTCGCGTCCCCTTCGGTTGTCACGGGTCCAGGCGCTGGAGCAGTCCCCAGGTGAACTCCGCCATGTGCTCGGCCCGTTTGCCGCTCGCGTCCGGTGCGGTGAGCGCGAGTCGCCAGCGGGTCGGCGCGGTGCCCTCCATCGGTCTGGCGGGAGCGAAGGCTCGCGCCACCTCGTCCACCGTGCACGACCACGGGCGCAGGTCCTCGACCGTACGGAGCGCGGGCCCCGGTGCTCCGGGCGCCCGCACCAGCCACTCGTTCCAGACGTGGCCGCCCGGCGCGGTCAGTACCTCGAAACGCAGATCCGGCCACAGCGGTACGGGCCAGCGCAGCGCCTCGCAGTCGAGGTCGCCGATCCTGCGGCGCAGGATCTCCTCGGGCCCGCCGAGCACCGACCGGTAGCGCCGTGCCGCACCGCGCGCCCGCGGGGAGTGGACCATGGCCTGCCAGCGGCGGTTGGCCTCCCTCATCTCCGCCTTGCCGACGCCGAGTTCGCGCAGCGCGTCCTCGACCAGGCCCGGCTGGTGGTCGGCCATCCGCCGCAGCAGGACGAGCTGGAACGCCAATGGGCCGGAGGTGGGGTCCTCGGCAGGGGCGGGTTCTGGCGTCGTACTCATGGATGCCATCCTGGCAGTGGCCGGATGGGGTCGGGGGACACGCGCGATCAGTCCGCATCTGTCTGCCTATCCGTCGTTTGCCGTCATCTCGCCGCGCCGGCCGACATGAAATCCTCACACTGGGCCGCTCGAATCGTTATCCATCGCCCCATAGCCTGCGGACGCGATGTACTACTGCTCTCTCTGCCGGCGGCATCTCAATGGGGCCCTGTCCTGCCCCGGGTGCGGCACGCCCATCGAGGACCTGGCGCCCGCGCCCGAGCCGACCGCGCCCGAGGGGCGACGCGTTGATCCGGAATCCGTCGCGACACCCGTCGCCGGTCGCCGAGCCGACCGGCGCGCCGAGCGCGACCGCCAGGCCGCCGGTGGCCGCCGAGGAGGAGACCGCAGGGTGGCCCCGCGCGGGCGGCGAGCGCGCCGGGGCCGCGGTCGACGGATCGCCATAGCCGCCTCGGTGCTCGGCGTCGCGCTCGTCGGCCTGACCGTGGCAGAGGTCGCGACCGACCACACCTTCAACTCCCCTTCGTCTCAGGACGAGTCCTCGACGCCCGCGTCCGGAGGGTCTGGCAGCGGTCAGGACTCCGGTGCGACGGGCGGATCGGGCAGCGCCGGCCCCTCTTCCGCGAACGACGGGTCGGGCGGTGCGCGGCCGTCCGGGAGCGAGCACCCCAGGAACGGGGACGCTCGGGGCAAGGAAGGCGACGGCAAGAAGAAGAGCAAGGGGAAAGACGAGAAGAAGAAGGACGACGAAGACGGGAAGGACGGCTCCGCCGAGCCCACCGCCACGGCCTCCGGCTCGGTCTCCGAACCGCCCGAGCCCCCTGCCGAGTCCCCCGCTCAGCCGGACCCGCAGCCTCCCGTCTCCAGCCAGCCTCCGCCGCAGCCCGAACCCGAGCCCGAGCCCACGTGTACGAAGTTCCTGTGGTGGTGCAGCTGAAGTCCGCACCCGCGGCACCGTCATGACACCCTCCCCTCGCCGGTGGACGCTCCCCGTGAGCGCCGTCTGCTGTATGTACACCGCAGCTCGCCGTGAGGTTCCATCGCAGGCCGGTCGAAGGTCCGCCGAACCCATTGCCCGCGGAAGTCACCCGCGGATACGCTGCGTTCGCCATTCCGGCCATTGATCGAAGTTTCGAACGATCGGCGGGAAGGTGCGGAGACAGTCAGACGGTCGGCGGAACGCCGTGCGGCGAGAGGGGTGGGCGAGCGGCCATGGGACGACTCGTACCCGCGGTGACCCGGGCTCTGGACATACTCGAGCTCTTCCTGGAGGGCGACGGCACGCTCTCCGCACCCGACATCACCCGCAGGCTCCAACTACCCCGCACCACCGTCCACGAGCTGGTCACCACCCTCGCGGCCCGCAACTACCTCGTACCGGTCGCGGAGCAGCCCGGCCGCTACCGGCTCGGCGTGCGCCCGTACCAACTCGGCAGCCGCTACGCCGAGCAGCTCGACCTCGCGGCCGAGGGACGGGAGGTGGCTGCGAGCGTCGCCGAGACCTGCGGCGAGACCGTGCACGTCGCGATCCTCGAATCCACCGACGTCATCTACATCGCCAAGGTGGACAGCACCCACGCCGTGCGCATGGTGTCCGCGGCCGGCCGCCGGCTGCCCGCCCACTGCACCTCGGTCGGCAAGATGCTCCTGGCCTCCCTCCCCGGACCCGTGCTCGAGGAGCGGCTGCCCGACGACCTGCCGCTGGCCGCGATGACCGGCAACAGCATCACCTCGCCGAGCGAGTTGCGGCGCCACCTCGCGGAGATCCGCGAGCGCGGCATCGCCGTCGAGGAGCGCGAGTCGAACCCCGACGTGAACTGTGTGGCCGCTCCTGTACGGGACTCGGCCGGGGCGGTCGTCGCGGCGCTGAGCATCTCCGTCCCGACGATCCGCTGGAGCGAGGAACGCCGGGCCGAACTGGAGGAACTGGTGGTCAAGGGCGCAAGCGAGCTGTCGGTCCGCCTCGGGTTCCGGGGGCAGGCGTGAGCGCCGCGGGCCGCCCGGAAGCGACGGGTGGGCGGAAGCCGGCGGGTGGGCGGAAGCCGGTGATGCGGCCCGAGGTCGCCGTGCGGGCCGCCGCCGAGCTCGGCGAAGGGCCGACCTGGGACCCGGAGACCGGCCGCCTGATATGGGTCGACATCCTCTCCTCCCGCGTCCACGGCTACGACCCCGCGACCGACCGCCGCACGGTCCTGCCCACCGAGCAGCACGTCGGCGCCGCGAAGCCGCGCGCCGGTGGCGGTCTTGTGGTCAACCTCCGGGACGGCGTGGGCCTTTACGCCGCGGACGGCGGCTTCTCGTGGCTGGTCCACGACCCGGTTCAGGGGCGCCGCGGCAATGACGCGGCCGTCGCCCCGGACGGCTCCCTGTGGGCAGGCACGATGTCCTACGACGAGACGGCGGGCGGCGCCACGCTGAGCCGGATCCACCCCGACGGCACGGCGGTCGGTGTGCTGGACGACGTCACGGTCAGCAACGGCATCGGCTGGAGCCCGGACGGCCGCCTGATGTACTACATCGACACCCCGACCCGGCGTATCGACGTCTTCGACGTCCTGGACGGCGACACGGCCGCCGACGGCCATCGCGGCGGTGTCACCGGACGCCGTCCGTTCGCCACCGTGGAAGAGGGGGCGGGCTGGCCCGACGGCCTGTGCGTGGACGCCGAAGGCTGCGTCTGGGTGGCCCTCTGGGACGGCGCCGCGATCCGCCGCTACGCGCCCGACGGCACCCTCGACCGTACGGTCGAACTCCCCGTACTCCGGCCCACCGCTTGCGCGTTCGGCGGCGCGGGCCAGACGGACCTGTACGTCACCTCGGCCAGAGTCGGCCACACGCCGCACCCGCTCGCGGGCTCGCTCCTCGTCCTGCCGGACGCCGGACAGGGCCTGCCCCAGCAGGCGTTCGCGGGCTAGCGGCCGTTTCCCGGACACCCTTCCGCGTGGTCCCGGACCCCGGCGGCGGGCGGTCCTACTCCTCCTCGCCGAGCATTCTCCGCAGCAGGTCCCTGAGCAGCGTGCGCTCGACCGTGGTCAGCTCGGCCAGGGGCTCCCGGGCGAAGCCGAGGGAGTCGCGGAGCCGGGCGGCGGTCGCGCGGCCGTCGTCCGTGGGGGCGGCGAGCTTGACGCGGCGGTCCGCCGGATCCGGGCGCCGCTCGACCAGGCCGCGGGCCTCCAGGCGGTCGACGATCCCGGTGATGTTCGACGGCTCACACTTCAGCCGATGCGCTATCCGGCGCATGGGCATCGGCTCATGGGACAGGAGTCCCAGCACCCGCGCCTGCGCGCCGGTAAGGGAGTGCTTGGCGGCGACGTCCTCGTACTCCTCGTAGTAGCGCGCCACGACAGTGCCGATCAACTCGACGACTTCGAGGGTCAGGGGGTCGCTGCGGGAGGCCATGAAATCCAGGTTACCGGTTTGCTTGACAACATGAAACATCCAGGCGCATGGTTGTTTCAGTACATGAAACATCGCCGCGCTGAAGCAGTCGGCGCGGCAGAAGGAGGCCCCGCAGCATGTCCGAGTCCGCACTTCCGAAGACCGGTCGCGAGTGGCATCTCGTCGCCCGCCCGCACGGCTGGCCCAAGCCGGAGGACTTCGCCCTCCGCGAGGCGGAGGTCCCCGAGCCCGGCCCGGGGCAGCTGCTGGTCCGTAACACCCACATGTCCGTGGATCCGTACATGCGCGGCCGGATGAACGACGTGAAGTCGTACGTGCCGCCGTTCCAGCTGGACCGCCCCATGGACGGCGGCGCCGTCGGCCGGGTCATCGCCTCGAACGCCGAGGGGATCGCGCCGGGGGACCACGTGGTGCACGGCCTCGGCTGGCGCGAGTACGCGCTGCTCGACGGGCGGCACGCTACCAAGGTCGCCCCCGAACTCGCCCCGCTCTCCGCCTACCTCGGCGTCCTCGGCATGCCGGGCCTGACCGCTTACGCAGGACTGCTGGAGGTCGCCTCCTTCAAGGAGGGCGACTCCGTCTTCGTCTCCGGCGCGGCGGGCGCGGTCGGCGGCATGGTGGGCCAGATCGCCAAGCTGAAGGGCGCGTCGCGGGTCATCGGCAGCGCCGGCTCGGACGAGAAGGTCCGGGTCCTGGTCGAGGAGTACGGCTTCGACACCGCCTTCAACTACAAGAACGGGCCGGTGGCCCAGCAGCTCAAGGACGCCGCCCCCGACGGCATCGACGTCTACTTCGACAACGTCGGCGGCGAACACCTGGAAGCGGCGATCGGCTCCCTGAAGTTGCATGGCCGCGCCACCATCTGCGGCATGATCGCGCAGTACAACGCCACGGAACCCACCCCCGCGCCGCGCAACCTCGCCCTCGTCATCGGCAAGCGGCTCCGCCTGCAGGGCATGCTCGTCAGCGATCACGCCGCGCTCCAGCCGCAGTTCGTACGGGAGGTGTCCGGCTGGATCCGCTCCGGTGAGCTCAAGTACCGCGAAACCACGGTCGAAGGGATCGACCACGCCGTCGACGCGTTCCTCGGCATGCTGCGCGGCGAGAACACCGGGAAGATGGTCGTCGCCCTCGGCGACTGACCGCCCGACCGCCCCCTTGCGGAGGGTGGTTAGGCTCGTGACCGAGCCGTCGCGATCGTGGGCGCGAGTCGCGGCGGACGCACGCTCGTGTGCGAAAACCAGGAGGATCTCCAGATGTCCATCCAGTCCATAGACGTCCTCTACACCGCGGTCGCCACTGCCGAGAACGGCCGCGACGGCCGGGTGGCCTCGGACGACGGCAAGCTCGACGTGGTCGTCAACCCGCCGAAGGAGCTGGGCGGAAGCGGCGCCGGGACCAACCCGGAGCAGCTCTTCGCCGCCGGCTACAGCGCCTGCTTCCAGGGCGCGCTCGGTGTTGTCGCCCGGCAGCGGAAGGCCGACATCTCCGACTCCCGCGTGACCGCCAAGGTCGGTCTGGGCAAGACCGAGGCCGGAGGCTTCGGCATCGAGGTCGCCATCCGGGTCTCGATTCCGAACGTCGACCGTGCCACCGCCGAGGAACTGATCGAGGCGGCGCACCAGGTCTGCCCGTACTCCAACGCCATGCGCGGAAACATCAAGGTGGATCTCGGCGTCGTCTGAGCCGCGGTCCGGCCCGTCGCCCTTGTGCCGCCCTGACGGGCGGCGGGGTGCCGGGGGTGCCGCCGTTCCCCGCGCCTCCGCGCGGGGAACGGCACCGGCGACAGCCCTGTCGGTGCCGGCCATTAGGCTCGCCTCATGCGTGATCTCGGGGCAGGCTTCGGCTACTTCATGAAGGGCCAGCGCTGGGTTGCCCAGCACGGGCGCTGGTGGGGGTTCGGGCTGCTGCCCGGGCTCGTGACGCTGGTGCTGTACGCCGGAGCACTCATCGGCCTCGGCTTCGGGGCGGACGATCTGACGGCCTGGGCCACGCCGTTCGCCGACGGCTGGGGCTCGCCCTGGCAGGGGCTCTTCCGCGGCTTCCTCACCGCGCTTGTCTTCGCTTTCGGCCTCCTCCTCGCCGTCGTCACCTTCACCGCCGCCACCCTGCTGATCGGCCAGCCCTTCTACGAGTCGCTCTCCGAGCAGGTCGACATCGCCGAGGACGGCACGGCCCCCGAGTCCGGACTCCCGCTCTGGCGCGAGCTGTTGATCTCGGCGGTGGACAGCCTGTCCGTCCTCGTACGGGTAGCGGTCTACGGCGTGCTGCTCTTCGGCCTCGGCTTCATCCCGGTCGTCGGCCAGACGGTCGTCCCGGTCATCGGCTTCTGCGTGTCGGGCTTCTTCCTGGCCGAGGAACTGACCGCCGTGGCCCTCCAGCGCCGGCGCGTACGCCTCACCGAGCGCCTCGCGCTGCTGCGTGGCCGTAGGACGCTCGCCCTCGGCTTCGGGGTACCGCTGGCGCTGCTGTTCCTGCTGCCGCTGGTGGCCGTCTTCCTGATGCCCGGCGCCGTAGCGGGCGCGACCCTTCTGGCCCGCGACCTCGTGGGCGAGCAGGGCAGCGGCGATCTCGCGAAGTCGGCCCCGGCGGACGGTGAGGTCGCCAACGCGGCGGCGTCGAACGGCGGTTGAGGCCGGATGAGGGTCCGCGCCGAGGCGCCAAGGCACCAAGACGCCGGGACGTCGACAGCCGGGACGGAGGCTGTGGAAAGGCCGGGAACCTTTTGCCTCTCTGCGGTGTATTGGAATAGCGGAGCGCGACGGGGGTCATCGCGCCGCCTCGACCGCTGTCCTCGACCAGCCGCCGTCGGCGTCAGCCCAGCGTCCCCGCCGCCACGCGTAGCACTTCCCGCACCTGCTCCGTGATCCCCAGACGGTTGCGGACGAAGTCCGGGTCGGTGATCACGCCGGTCGCCGGGTCGGTGTTGCCCGGGCCGAACTCCAGGACGGGCGTGTGCAGATGGCCGCCCGGCACGCGCAGGCGCAGCGCGTCACGCAGGAGGGTAGCGCGGTACGCGATCTCGTTGGACAGGTAGTCGCCCCCACCGCCCGCGCGGGCAGCGGACCCCGGGGTCGGCCCGTCCGCCCGGTCCACCGGCTCGGTGGCACCCGCCGGGATCTCTGTCACGGAGGTGTTGTCGTACACCGGGAACGGCCCGGTACCGGCGGCCACGATCTTCCCGTACGGCAGGCCGGTCAGCGTCCACTGCGGCTGCGGGTGGACGGTCGGCACGCCTGCCGGAATCGGGACACTCTCCGTGCGGGACAGGTTCGCGTTGTCCGCGGAGCCGCCCCGCCAGGCCCCGTTGAAGCGCTCGACGTCGAACCGGCCGATCCGCCCCTGGCTGACCGTGGTGAACAGGTCGACCTGCCGGGGGCCGCTCCGGAAGTGCGGCAGCAGCGTCCGCTCCACCGTTCCCTGCGCGAAGTCCGCCCAGCGGACCGGGAAGACGGAGGTCTCGATCCGGGCCGGGCCCGAGGCCGTGAGGATCGTCGTGCCGTCGAGGGCGAGTGCGGCGGCGCCCGAGGGGTTGCTGCGCCGGATGTCGGCGTCCAGCCGGAACGGGTCGAAGCCCGTCACCACGATCCGCCTGACGTGCCGTCCGGCCGGCAGGCCGATCGAGGTCTGGCCGCGTGAGGACCGCTCCAACCGGGCGATCAGCGCGGAGCGCCGGGACTCCGGCAGGTCGAACGACGGCGCCCATGCGCGCAGCGACTTGGTCATGGCGAGCCGCGCCCAGTACAGCGGCCGGTCGTCGTCCCGGCTCAGGTCCCCGCCCGCGGGCCCGCGCCCCTGCGCACGGTCGACGGCCCGCCGCCACAGCCGCTCCCCGGACCGCTCGCCGAGCCGCGCGGCGTCCCCGTACTCCCGTACGCCGTTCAGCGCCCGCGTGAACTCCCCGACCGCCGCGTCGAATCCACTGCGGCGGAGGATCTCCTGCGGCGTGGCCTTCGCCAGGCGCTGCTCCTCGACGCCGAGCTCGCGGGCGTCAGGCGGTGTCGATCCGGACGCGCCCGGTTCCGCTACCGCCGGATCGGATGGTGGCGTGCCCGGTGCCGCGGCCGCCGGGGTGGTCATGGCCAGGGGCGCGCAGACGGCGATGAGGGCGGCCAGGAGGCGTACGCGGGCGGGTTTCCATCGCGTGGACGTCATGGGGCGGAAGTATTCCGCGAGGTCCGGGCCAGGCGCGAGACCTCACCCCCCGGCCCACGCATACCTGCCGTCCCTGCCCTGGAAGGCGAAGCCCTGACCCTGGAAGGCGGAGCCTCTGACGGGGCCGGACGTGCTGAACCCGGCGGACGAGGGCGCCGGGGTCTCCCCCAACGCGACGGCGCAGTACGGCCTTGCGACCATCCAGAACGTGGCGCTGATCGGAGACAACGTCCCGGCGGGCGTAGCGCGCCGGCGCCCGGATTCGCGGGCGCTGAAGCCGGCGAAGGCACGTCGGCTCTCGCCTGGTGAACGTCACGTCGGCGGGCTGCGGACGTAGCACGATCGGGGCGGATGAGCTCGGCGTACGCGGTGCGAACCCGGCGCCCCGGCAGGGCATTCCGGGCGCGATGAAGAGTTCGCGCCCGATCGCTTCGTGAACTCGGGGTACACCGTCTGGACCTGGGAATCTACGCCCGCCCTGCCCGCTGATTCCTGCTTGGTGCCCCCTGAATTCGGGTATTTCCCCCGGCAACCCACCTCTGACCGCACGACGGAGGAAAGAACATGCCGATCACTCCGAATCAGGGTGCCACCGGTGGCGGAGACACCGTCACCATCACTGGAACGAATCTGGCTAACGCGACGGCGGTGCATTTTGGCGAGGAACTGGCCACGATCACCGGCAATACGCCGACGTCGGTCACGGTCACCTCCCCTTCGGGATGCGGAGCCGTCGACACCACGGTGACCACATCGGCGGGAACCAGTACCCCACTGTCATTTTTCTATCTCAAGTCCCCGGTCGTGACCTCGGTCGAGCCGGATTCCGGAGCTGTGGCCGGCGGGGACACCATCACCATCAGGGGAAGCGGGCTCTCCGGCGCCACCTCCGTCGACTTCGGCGGGACCCCTGTCGCGCCCACCGTGGTGAGCGACAGCGAGATCACCGTCGTCACCCCCGCAACCGCGGCCGGTGATGTCGTGCTGACCGTCTCCACCCCCGGCGGGCTCTTCGACAACCTGGTCTTCGGCTTCGTGGATCCGCCGACTGCCGCCAGCTTCACCCCGCTCGTCGGTCCGGCAGCGGGCGGCCAGATGGTCGACATCACGGGCACCGATCTGACGACGGCCTCGGGCGTCTCCACGGTCACGAGCGTGACGTTCGGCGTCACCCCGGCCACGTTCTTCTATGGTCTGACCTCCACCCGCCTCGCGGTCCTCACCCCGGCCCAAGCGACGGGAGCGGTGACCATCTCGCTCACCACGACCGGCGGCAGCACCACCGTGCCCGGCGCCTACGTCTACGTGTGACCCGCGCGCCCGCATAGCAAAGGGCCCGCATAGCAAAGGGCCCGCACAGCAAAGGGCCCGCAGGCGGCGAAAGCCACCCGCGAGCCCCGCTGTCCGAGGAGGGACGGGCCCTCTACGACCCCACCTTCCGCTTGTTCCACACGTCGAAGCCGACCGCGGCCAGCAGCACCAGCCCCTTGATCACCTGCTGGTAGTCGGTGCCGATGCCGACCAGTGACATGCCGTTGTTGAGCACACCGAGCACCAGGCCGCCGATGATCGCGCCCAGCACCGTACCCACGCCGCCGCTCATCGACGCGCCGCCGATGAAGGCCGCGGCGATGGCCTCCAGCTCGAAGTTGATGCCCGCCTGCGGTGTGCCCGCGTTCAGCCGCGCCGCGTAGACGCAGCCCGCCAGTGCGGCCAGGACGCCCATGTTCACGAACACCAGGAACGTGACCCGCTTGTCCTTCACGCCCGACAGCTTCGCCGCGGCCTTGTTGCCGCCCAGCGCGTAGACATGGCGGCCGACCACCGCGTTGCGCATCACGAAGCCGAGCCCGATCAGCAGCGCGCACAGGATGAGCAGCACCACCGGCACACCGTGGTAGCTGGCCAGGGTCAGGGTGAAGGCGACGACCGCGGCGACGATGGCGGCGCACTTCAGCAGCCAGAGGTTGAACGGCAGCACGTCCAGCTCGTACGCGGTCTGCCGGCGCCGGTCGCGCCACTCCTGGAAGAGGATGACGGCGACCACGGCGAGCCCGATCAGCAGCGTCGGGTTGTGGTACTGCGTGTACGGGCCCATCTCCGGGATGAAGCCCTGCGCGATGTTCTGGAACCCCTTCGGGAAGGGGGCGATGGACTGGCCCTCCAGCACGATCTGTGTCGCGCCGCGGAAGAGCAGCATGCCCGCGAGCGTCACGATGAACGACGGGATGCCGACGTACGCGATCCAGAAGCCCTGCCAGGCTCCGGCAGCCGCGCCGATCAGCAGTGACAGGACCAGTGCCAGGGCCCACGGCATGTCGTGTTTGACCATCATCACGGCGGCCAGGGCGCCGACGAACGCGGCCAACGAGCCGACGGACAGGTCGATATGGCCCGCGATGATGACGATCATCATGCCCATGGCCAGGATCAGGATGTAGCTGTTCTGCTGCACCAGGTTGGACACGTTGTTCGGCAGCAGCAGCGTGCCGTCGGTCCATATCTGGAACAGCACGACGATCAGCGCCAGCGCGACGAGCATGCCGTACTGCCGCATGTTGTTGCGCAGGCCCGCCAGCAGCAGCTCACCTGCGGACCGCGCGGGGGAGGGCGCCGGGGACGGCGCGGAGGAGCGAGTGGTCGTGGTGGTCATGGGTGGGGCCTCAGCTTCTGTCCATGGTCATGTGGCGCATCAGGACTTCCTGGGTGGCGTCCTCGCGGGCGATCTCACCGGTCAGCCGCCCCGCCGCCATCGTGTAGATCCGGTCGCACATCCCCAGCAGCTCGGGCAGCTCGGAGGAGATGAAGAGCACGGCCTTGCCCTGTGCGGCGAGTTCGTCGATGACGGTGTAGATCTCGTACTTCGCGCCGATGTCGATGCCCCGGGTCGGCTCGTCCAGGATCAGCACCTCGGGGCCGGCGTGGATCCACTTGCTCAGCACGACCTTCTGCTGGTTGCCGCCGCTGAGCCGCTGCACCTGTTCGAAGACCGTGGGCGCCTTGATGTTCATCGACTTCCGGAAGTGTTCGGCGACCCGCCGCTCCTCGTGCTCGTCCACCACACCGCGCCGGGTGAACCCGGGCAGCGAGGCCAGCGAGATGTTGCGGTTGATGTTGTCGATGAGGTTGAGCCCGTAGGTCTTGCGGTCCTCGGTGACGTACGCGATGCCGTGGCCGACCGCGTCGGGGACCGTGCGGGTCTGCACCTCGCGGCCGTTGACGGCGACCGTGCCGCCGTCGTGGATGCCGTACGAGCGCCCGAAGATGTTCATCGCCAGCTCGGTGCGGCCCGCGCCCATGAGCCCGGCGATGCCGACGATCTCGCCGCGCCGCACCTCGAGCGAGACGTCGTCGACGACCTTGCGCTGGTGGTCGATCGGGTGCCGGACCGTCCAGCCGGTGACCGACAGGGCCGTCTCCCCGGCGTCCTCGCCCGCGTAGTGCGTGCGGTCGGGGAAGCGGTTGTCCAGATCGCGGCCGACCATGCCTCGGATGATCCGGTCCTCGGACAATTCCGGCTCGGCGGAGGGGGTTTCGCGCACCGGCAGTGTCTCGATGGTGCGGCCGTCGCGCAGGATGGTCACCGAGTCCGCGATGTGCCGGATCTCGTTGAGCTTGTGGGAGATGATGATGCTCGCGATGCCCTGCTCGCGCAGCTCCAGGATGAGCTGGAGGAGCTTGCCGCTGTCCTCGTCGTTGAGCGCCGCGGTCGGCTCGTCCAGGATGAGCAGCTTCACCTCCTTGGACAGCGCTTTCGCGATCTCCACCAACTGCTGCTTGCCCACGCCGATGTCGGCGACCCGGGTCTGCGGCTTCTCCGGCAGCCCGACCCGCTTCATCAGCCGGTCGGCGCTGCGGAGCGTCTCGTTCCAGCTGATGACGCCGCGGGTGGCGTGCTCGTTGCCGAGGAAGATGTTCTCGGCGATCGAGAGGTACGGGACGAGCGCCAGCTCCTGGTGGATGATGACGATGCCGCGCTTCTCGCTGGCGCGGATGTCCCTGAAGGCGACCGGCTCGCCCTCGAAGAGGATCTCGCCCTCGTAACTCCCGTGCCCGTGCACCCCGCTGAGGACCTTCATCAGCGTCGACTTGCCCGCGCCGTTCTCGCCGCAGATCGCGTGGATCTCGCCGGGCCGCACGGTCAGGTGCACGTCCGAGAGGGCCTTGACGCCGGGGAAGGTCTTGGTGATGGAGCGCATTTCCAGGATCGGCCGGACGGCCTGGGCCTCCTGGGCCCCGGTGGTCGCCGCCGTCACTTGAGCTGCCCCGCCGTGTAGTAGCCCTCGTCCACGAGCAGCTGGGTGTTGGACTGGTCGACGCTGACCGGCTTCAGCAGGTAGGCCGGGACGACCTTCTGGCCGTTGTCGTAGTCCTTGGTGTTGTTGACCTCGGGCTTCTTGCCGTTCAGGACCGCGTCGCCCATCTGCACCGCCTGCCGGGCGAGCTTGCGGGTGTCCTTGAAGACCGTCTGCGTCTGCTCGCCGTTGATGATCGACTTGATGGAGGCCAGCTCCGCGTCCTGCCCCGTGACCACCGGCAGCGGCTGGCTCTTGGTGCCGTAACCGGCGCTCTTGAGCGCGGAGATGATGCCGATCGAGATGCCGTCGTACGGGGAGAGGACCGCGTCGACCTTGGCGGACCCGTAGTTCTTGCTGAGGAGGTCGTCCATCCGCTTCTGGGCGGTGCCGCCGTCCCAGCGCAGGGTGGTCGCCTGGTTCAGCTTCGTCTGCCCGCTGCGGACGACCAGCTGCCCTTTCCCGATGTAGGGCTGGAGGGTCTTCATGGCGCCGTCGAAGAAGTACTTGGTGTTGTTGTCGTCCGGTGATCCGGCGAACAGCTCGACGTTGAACTTCCGGCCGCCGCTGCTCTCGTCCTCGAGCTTCAACTGGTCGACGATGTACTGCCCTTGGAGCTCGCCGACCTGCTCGTTGTCGAAGGACGCGTAGTAGTCGACGTTCTTGGAGCCCAGGATGAGCCGGTCGTAGGAGATCACGGGGATGCCCGCCTCCTTGGCCCGGCGGAGCACGTCGGTGAGCGCCGAGCCGTCGATGGCGGCGATCACCAGCAGCCGGTGCCCCTTGGCGATCATGTTCTCCAGCTGCGCGACCTGGTTCTCGACCTTGTCGTCGCCGAACTGGAGGTCCGTCTTGTAGCCGGCGGCCTGGAACTGCTCGGCCATGTTCTTGCCGTCGGCTATCCACCGCTCCGAGGACTTGGTGGGCATGGCGAGGCCGACAGTGCCGCCCTTGCCCTCCTCGCCCTTGTAGCGGCTGCCGCCCCTGGCCTCCTGGCCGCAGGCGGTGAGTCCACCGAGCAGCGCGACGGCCACGGCGGCCGCCGCCGCGGTGCGAAGGGTGCGGATGGTACGGGTGCGAGCGGTACGGGTGGTGCGGGTGCTCATCGGGGGTCAGTTCCTCTCGGGGAGGGGGAAGCGCTGGAGCTCGCCCGGCAGTCGCGAACCGAGCGGCGACATCCCGCCGTCCGCACCGTGCCGGGCCAGCAGGTCGAGTACGAGCCGGCCGCGGCGCACCCGCTCGCGGGCGCTCGCCAGCGTCAGGTCGCGCAGGTGGCCGCCGTAGGGGTAGATACCGGGGGTCTTGCTCAGGCCGAACTTGAGGTAGAGCGGGGCGCCGCGCCGGATCAGCTCGGCCGCCTCGTACATCCGCACATAGCCGCCCAGGTCATCCGGGGCCTCGATGTAGAGGTCCATCGGGGCGCGGCTGGCGCGGCGGATCTCGGTGAGGTGGGCGAGGGTCAGGTCGGAGGGGATGTTGAGCGAGTCGGCGCCCAGCCGCTCCCACACCGCGTACGAGGCGGGGTTCACCGGGCCGACCAGGGCGGACACCTTGAACGTGGTGTCGGCGGGCAACTCGCCCAGCGCGCGTAGCCGGTGGAGCGCCCACAGCACGCCCTCGTCCGCCACCAGCAGGCACTTGACGCCCAGCCGGGTCGCGCGCAGCGCGTCCTCCACGCAGCCGGCGACCGCGTCGTGGCCGCGGGCGCGCAGGCCGCCGCCGCCGGACTGGGTGCGGGTGGCGGCGCCGATGTCCCAGGTGCCGCGCGGGCCGGTGAACAGGCACAGCTCGATGTCCCGCTCGGCGCAGGCCCCGACCATCTCGGTGATCTCGTCGTCGGTGAGCATCCACACGCCGCTGCCCTGGCTGACGCGGTGCACGGGCACCTCCAGGCGCGCGGACTCCTTCAGGACGGCCGCGAGCGCCTCCGGACCCTCGACGGAGGGGATCTCGGTGCGCCAACTGCCGCCGTCGGGGAAGGAGTGCGGGGAGGCGTCGCCGGGGTCCGGCTCGGGCGGGGCCTCGCCGAGGCGCGCGAGCGCGGCGGCGCCGGGGCGGCGAGGCGTGCCGTCCTGGGGCGCGGTTCGGGACAGGTCAGGCATACGTATCCTCGGCTTCCGGGTTCGATATCTCGGACGTCGTACGGGCGTTGCGGTACGTGCCGATGGCTGGGGGCGGCCGGTCAGAGCCGCAGCAGGACCTTGCCGACCTTCGGGTCGCCGCTGCCGACCAGCGCGATGGCCCGCGCGTACTCCTCCAGCGGGAACTCATGCGTGATCAGCGGCGCCGGATCCAACAGACCCGTGCGGAAGGCCCGTACGGCGTACGCCCAGGCCGCCGACGGGGCGCCGAACACGCTGCGCACGGTCAGCTGCCGCATCGCCAGCGCGATCGGGTCGATGCCCTCGGCGCCCGGCTCGGGCAGCCCGGTCAGCACCACGCGCCCGCCGCGGCGGGCCAGCCGGGTGGCGGAGACAGCGCTGCCGCGCGCGCCCGCGGTCTCGACCACCAGGTCGTACGAGCCCTCGACCGCGGCCGTGTCCTGCGGCGGCAGGACATCGGTGGCCCCGAACGGAACGGCCTGCTCCGCCCGCTCCAACCGTGGGTCCACGACGAGGAGTTCGGCGGGGGAGGCGGCGGCCAGGAACTGCACGGCCAGCTGGCCGAGCGTGCCCGCGCCGACCACCGCGATCCGCTCGCCGGGCTGCGCCCGCGCCATCATCGCGGCGGAGGCGACGACGGCGGAGGGCTCCAGGAGGGCCGCGGCGCGCAGGTCGGCGCCGTCGTCGAGCACGTGCAGCAGCCTGGCGGGCAGGGTGAGGGCCTCGGCGAACGCGCCGGGCCGGGTGAACCCGGTCTCGTCGTAGCCGCCGGTGCACAGGGAGGTGTCGCCGTTCCGGCACCGCTCGCACACCTGGCAGTTGCGGAACCCCTCGCCGACCACCTTCCGCCCGACGAGCCCGCCGTCCACCCCGGCCCCGACGGCTTCGACCGTCCCGGACCACTCGTGCCCCGGGGTGAGCGGATAGCTCACATACTCGGCGGGCCGGGTCCCGTCGTGCACCTCCCGGTCACTCCCGCAGATCCCGGCGGCGAACACCCGAACCAGCGCCTGCCCGGCCCGCGGAGCCTCGGGGACGTGATCGATGATGCGGTACTCACCCGGCGCGTCGAGGAGCAGGGCGCGCTTCAGGCCACTCACGGCAGTTCCCGGAAAATCTCGCCCGCCGCGCCGGCACGGCGCGGGACGTCGGAGTTCGGCGGTGCCGAACAGGCCGCACTCACGGGGGTCACTGTCCCGCCCCGGAGGGGTTCCGCCGCTCCCAGCCATCCGCCCACAGGTCGAACCGGGCCTGCTGCTGGGGGAATTCGGCCGCCGCGTCGGTGTCGAGCTCGACGCCGAGCCCGGGCGCGTCCGGCAGCTCGAAGCAGCCGTCCGGACCGACCTGCGGCGCCCCCTTCACCACCTTCTTGATCTCCGCGTCCGCGAAGTCGTTGAAGTGCTCCAGGATCTTGAAGTTGGGCGTGCAGCCCGCGAGCTGGAGGGACGCGGCGGTCAGCACGGGCCCGCCGACGTTGTGCGGAGCGACCAGCATGTAGTGGGTCTCGGCCGTTGCCGCCAGCTTCCGGGTCTCCAGGATGCCGCCGATGTGCCCGACGTCCGGCTGGATGATGTCGGCGGCCTGCGACTCGAACAGCTCGCGGAACTCGATCCGGTCGTGGATGCGCTCACCGGTCGCGACCGGCAGCTC
>NZ_LIQY01000168.1 GCF_001418495.1 Streptomyces pathocidini
CCGTGCCCGACTCCTCCGCGTTCGACTCCTTCGCGGCCGCCCCTTCCGCGGCCGATCCCTCCGCGTCCGATCCCTTCGCGTGGATCGACGAGCGGGCCCGTGAGCGCCGCGCCGCCGGGCTCGTCCGCACCCTGCGCCCCCGCCCGGCGGACTCCCCGCTCCTGGACCTGGCGAGCAACGACTACCTGGGCCTGGCCCGCCACCCGGAGGTCACGGCCGCCGCGGCCGAGGCGGCGCACCGCTGGGGCGCGGGCGCCACCGGCTCCCGCCTGGTCACCGGCTCCACCGAGCTGCACGCCGAGCTGGAGGCCGAACTCGCCGCCTTCTGCGGCTTCGAGGCCGCCCTCGTGCTGTCCTCCGGCTACGCCGCCAACCTCGCCGCGGTCACCGCCCTCACCGGCCCCGGCACCCTCCTGGTCTCCGACGCGGGCAACCACGCCTCGCTCATCGACGGCTGCCGCCTCTCGCGCGCCGAGACCGCCGTCGTCCCGCACGCCGACCCCGGCGCCGTGCGCAAGGCGCTCGACGGGCACGGCGGCCGGGCCGTGGCCGTCACCGACTCCGTCTTCTCCGTGGACGGCGACGCCGCCCCGCTGCCCGAACTCGCCGCCGCCTGCCGGGCACACGGCGCCGCGCTGCTCGTCGACGACGCACACGGTCTGGGCGTACTCGGCGCCGGCGGGCGCGGCGCCCCGCACGCCGCGGGCCTCGCGGGCACGCCCGGCACGGTCGCCACCGTGACGCTGTCCAAGTCGCTCGGCAGCCAGGGCGGCGCGGTCCTCGGCCCGGCCCGGGTGATCGACCATCTGGTCAACACCGCCCGGACGTTCATCTTCGACACCGGGCTCGCCCCGGCCGCCGCGGGCGCCGCCCTCGCCGGCCTGAGCCTGCTGACCCGCGAGCCGGAGCGCGCGGCCCGCGCCCGTACCGTCGCGGCCACGCTGCACCGGAAGTTGACGGCGGCGGGGCTGGCGGCGGTACGCCCGGACGCCTCCGTGGTCTCCGTCCGCGCCCCGTCCCCGGAGGCCGCGGCGCGCTGGGCCGCCGACTGCCGCGCGGCCGGGCTCGCGGTCGGCTGCTTCCGCCCGCCGTCCGTCCCCGACGGCATCTCGCGGATCCGGCTGACGGCCCGGGCCGACCTCACCGGCGCCGCGATCGCGCGGGCGGTCGAGACGATCACGGCCACGGCACCGGGCCGCTGACCTCCCGCCCGAACCCCTGCCCGTACGCCCCACCTCGTGCCCAAATACGGCTTTCCGTGGCAGAGTTCACCGCATCGAGCGACAGAACTCCGGGCAAGGTGGTGGATCGCCACCGCCATCGGCAGCATCAGTGGCAGTCTGACGGAAGCAGCCGCCCCAAGGCGGCTCCGATCCATTCCATCCCGTCCTCGTGCAACGCGTCGGAGCCACGGCCTCGGTGGGAAAGGGACAGCGCCGCCATGGCAGACCACCAGGAAGCATCCGTCACGCTGCCGAGCGATCCGGCCTCGGTCACGACCGCGCGCAGATACGTCTCGGACGTGCTCATGGAATGGGGCCTGCCGGAGACGGCCGAGGCCGCCGACACCGTACGCCTGATCGTCTCCGAGCTGGCCACCAACGCGATCGTGCACACCCTGGGGCAGTCCCCGACGTTCACCGTGGACGTCCGGCTCGAACGCGACGAGCAGCTGCGCATCGGCGTCACCGACAGCCACGCGCGCTTCCCCCGGCGGCTGCCCGCGGCCGTGCAGCAGGACAACGGGCGCGGCATGGTGATCATCCGCTGGCTGACCGCCGAGTCGGGCGGGAAGCTGTCGGTCACGCCGACCGCCGAGGGTGGCAAGACGGTCTGGATCGCGCTCCCGTGGAAGCTCCCCGCCACCTGACCCGCGCAGGCGGGCGCCTTACGTCACCCGGTCACTTCGCCCGGCTACCTCACCCGGCCGTACTGGACGGCCTTGGTCCAGATCTTCTCCAGGCGCACGGTGGAGCCGGTCTTGGGGGAGTGCCACATGCGGCCGCGCCCCGCGTAGATGCCCACGTGGTAGATCCCCCGCCCGTAGCCGAAGAAGACCAGGTCACCGGGTTTGCGGTGGGCGGCCCGGACGCGGCGGGTCTTGTTGTACTGCTGCGCGGCCGTGCGCGGCAGCTTCTTGCCGACGGCCTTGAAGGCGTACTGGGTCAGCCCCGAGCAGTCGAAGCTGCGCGGGCCGGTGGCGCCCCACCGGTAGGGGGCGCCCCGCTTCGCGGCGGCGACGTGGAGGGCCTTGAAGCCGGGGCTGGCGGCGTGGGCCTCCCCGGCGGCGCCGGGGGCCAGCAGGGTGCCGCCAACGGCGGCGATGGTGAGGGCCGAGACGCTCCCGGCCCGGCGTACTCGACGGGTGAGCAGAGACGGGACCTGTGCGTGCGCGGTCATGCGCAAACCCTTCGTCAGCCGCCTGTGAAGGGGGACCTGTCGGGTTCGGGCAGAACGAAGATGCCCGGCCGCCGCTGCGGCTTCACCCCGAGGGGCCACCGGCTGTCCCGGTGGACCCAGTGCTGCTCGGCTCCTCCACTCCTGCCGATCCACTCGTGTCGACCAGTCGTCCGTCCGGCGGCAGGACTCGGCGTCCGTACGGACCGCCCCGCCGCGGTGGCGGGGGCTTGTCGTCTCACGGATCGTCACGCACCAGCGGCCGGGCATCGAGTCGAAACGACGCCATGTGATGTTCCTCACTTATGAGGCAATCGGCGCACAAGGGGCGTCTTCGCACCCGCCTCCGTGCCCCTTGCGGGGGTCCGTACCAGCGGTGAAGTGCCGTACGGCGGATGGCCGGACGGGCGCGGTACGCAACTCGATCAATGCCCTTTGCCGACATGCCGGTACGTCGATCGGGCTCGCCCGAACGGCCCACCGGACGGGTCCGCCGCCCCGAGGATGCGCAGCGGCGCCGCCCGACACTGAGGGGCGCTCTCGACTCCCCGGGACCATCGGCGGTGCGACGCCAGTCGCACGCCCAGGGGTGTGAAGACCCGTGTGGCGAGTTAACGCCCATGAAACTCCGTGGAATTAACCTGCGATCACCTGGCCGTTCACGGCCCGGGCCGCTGGAGCCGCGTCGAGGACTGTGAGGTGGAGCGTGCGACTGACCCCGCACGAGCAGGAACGGCTGCTGATCCATGTGGCGGCCGACGTGGCCGAGAAGCGCCGGGCCCGCGGGGTGCGGCTCAATCACCCCGAGGCGGTCGCCCTGATCACCTCCCACATCCTCGAAGGCGCCCGCGACGGCCGCACCGTCGCCGAGCTGATGGCCTCCGGGCGCGAGGTCCTCACCCGCGACGAGGTCATGACGGGGATCCCCGAGATGATCCACAACGTGCAGGTCGAGGCCACCTTCCCGGATGGCACCAAGCTCGTCACCGTCCACGAGCCCATCGCCTGACGGAGGAGAGCCGCACATGATCCCCGGAGAGGTGCTGTACGCGGACGAGCCGGTGGCGCTCAACGCGGGCCGCCCCGTCACCCGTATGACCGTCCTCAACGCCGCCGACCGGCCCGTACAGGTCGGCTCCCACTACCACTTCGCCGAGGCCAACCCCGGGCTCGACTTCGACCGCGCCGCCGCGCGCGGCCTGCGGCTGAACATCGCCGCGGGCACGGCCGTGCGCTTCGAACCCGGGATCCCGGTGGAGGTCGAACTCGTGCCGATCGGCGGGGAGCGGGTCGTGCCCGGGCTGCGCGGCGAGATCGGAGGCCCCCTCGATGGCTGAGCTGGCGCGCGCCGTCTACGCGGATCTCTTCGGGCCGACCACCGGCGACCGCGTCCGGCTGGCCGACACCGACCTCCTCGTCGAGATCGAGCGGGACCTGGCCGGGGGGCCCGGCGCCGCGGGGGACGAGGCGGTCTTCGGCGGCGGCAAGGTGATCCGCGAGTCCATGGGCCAGGCCCGTACGACCCGGGCCGAGGGCGCCCCCGACACGGTCGTCACCGGCGCCGTGATCATCGACCACTGGGGCATCGTCAAGGCCGACGTCGGCATCCGCGACGGCCGCATCGCGGGCATCGGCAAGGCCGGCAACCCCGACACCATGGACGGCGTCCACCCCGACCTCGTCATCGGCCCCGAGACCGAGGTCATCGCGGGCAACGGAAAGATCCTCACCGCGGGCGCCGTCGACGCGCACGTCCACTTCATCTGCCCGCAGCTGGCGGACGAGGCCCTGGCCGCCGGGATCACCACCCTCGTCGGCGGCGGCACCGGACCGGCCGAGGGCACCAAGGCCACCACCATCACCCCCGGCCCCTGGCACCTGGCCCGGATGTTCGAGGCCATGGAGGCCTACCCCCTCAACATCGGACTCCTCGGCAAGGGCAACACCACCTCGCTCGAGGCGATGCGCAGCCAACTGCGCGGCGGGGCGCTCGGGTTCAAGATCCACGAGGACTGGGGTGCGACCCCGGCCGTCATCAACGCCTGCCTGGACGTGTGCGAGGAGACCGGCGCCCAACTCGCCATCCACACCGACACGCTGAACGAGGCGGGCTTCGTCGGCGACACCCTCGCCGCCATCGCGGGCCGGTCCGTGCACGCGTACCACACCGAAGGCGCCGGGGGAGGGCACGCGCCCGACATCATCACTGTGGTCGCCGAGCCCAACGTGCTGCCCAGCTCGACCAATCCGACCCGACCGCACACCGTCAACACCGTCGAGGAGCACCTCGACATGCTGATGGTCTGCCACCACCTCAAACCCGCCGTACCCGAGGACCTCGCCTTCGCCGAGTCCCGCATCCGGCCCAGCACCATCGCCGCCGAGGACATCCTGCACGACCTCGGCGCCATCTCGATCGTCTCCTCCGACTCCCAGGCCATGGGCCGGATCGGCGAGGTCGTGCTGCGCACCTGGCAGACCGCGCACGTGATGAAGAAGCGGCGCGGCGCGCTGCCGGGGGACGGGCGCGCGGACAACCACCGGGCCCGGCGCTATGTCGCCAAGTACACGATCAACCCGGCCGTGGCCCAGGGCCTCGACCACGAGATCGGCTCCGTCGAGACCGGCAAGCTGGCGGATCTCGTGCTGTGGGACCCGGCGTTCTTCGGGGTCAAGCCGCACCTGGTCATCAAGGGCGGGCAGATCGCGTACGCGCAGATGGGCGACGCCAACGCCTCCATCCCCACGCCGCAGCCGGTCATGCCCCGCCCGATGTTCGGCGCCACCGGCCGTGCGCCGGCCGCCAACTCGCTCAACTTCGTGGCCCCCGCCGCCATCGAGGACGACCTGCCGGGGCGGCTCGGGCTCGGCAAGCGGTTCGCGGCCATCCGCTCCACCCGCGGGGTCGGCAAGGCCGATATGCGCGAGAACGACGCCCGTCCGCACGTCGCCGTCGACCCCGACACCTTCACCGTCACCATCGACGGCGACCCGGTCGACCCGGCCCCGGCCAGTGAACTCCCCATGGCCCAGCGGTACTTCCTCTTCTGACGGGGGCGTGGCGGAAACATGAGCATCCCGACAGAACCAAAACCAAAGCCACCCCCCCACCCGGAGCCGCCCCGGCGGCCCGAGGCGGGCTTCCGCCCGGGAGTGGCCTTGCGGCCCGAGCCGGCCTCGCGGCCTGGGGCGGCACCTGCTGAACATGGCGGTGACGGGGCTGCGGCCGGCCCACGTGAGCCGCATCCTCCAGCCCGGCATGGAGACTTCCCCTTGCCCGGGACATGCCCCTGCGCCGAGGTGGCGGCGTCCGCAGAGACGGCCCGACTCCCGGGGGTGGGGCAGCTCCCCGGGGTGTCGTCGCTTCGTGAGGCGGGCTCGCCCGCTGCTCGGGCCGCGCTGCTCGTCCTCGCCGACGGGCGGTTCCCGGCCGGCGGGCACGCGCACTCCGGGGGAGTGGAGGCGGCCGTGGCGGCAGGGCGCGTCCACGACGCCGCCACACTGGAGGACTTCTGCCGCGGCAGGCTCCACACCACGGGCCTGACCGCCGCCGCGCTCGCCGCCGCCGCGGCGGCCGGAGCCGACCCGCTGCCGCTCGACGAGGCGGCCGACGCCCGTACGCCGGCCCCCGCACTGCGGGCCACCGCCAGGCGGCTCGGCCGGCAGTTGATGCGGGCCGCGCGCGCCGCCTGGCCCTGCGCCGAACTCGACGCGCTCGCCGCCGCCCGGCCGCGCGGCGCCCACCAACCCGTCGTCCTGGGCCTCGCCGCCCGCGCCGCGGGACTCGCCCCCCTCGACGCCGCGCACACCGCCGCGTACGAGGCCGTCGGCGGGCCCGCAACCGCGGCCGTACGGCTGCTGGGCCTCGACCCGTTCCAGGCCACCGCCGTTCTGGCGCGGCTCGCCCCCGAACTCGACGGCGTCGCCGAACGGGCGGCCGCCGCGGCCGGGCGGGCGCCCCACGACGGCGTGGATGCTCTGCCCGCCGCCTCCGCACCCCTGCTCGACATCGCCGCCGAGCAGCACGCAGCCTGGCCGGTACGCCTCTTCGCGTCCTGACCGCCGCCCAGCCACTCAGCCGTCCAGCCACCCAGCCATCTCCCCACCCCCACCGGAGCCGTTCGATGCATCTCGACCACGCCGAAACGTTCCCCCATCGGCACACCTACAGCGCCCCCGCCACCCACCGGCCCGACGGCACCCGGCGCGCCCTGCGCATCGGCCTCGGCGGCCCCGTCGGCTCCGGCAAGACCGCCACCGTCGCGGCGCTGTGCCGGGCGCTGCGCGACGAACTGTCCATCGCCGTCGTCACCAACGACATCTACACCCGCGAGGACGCCGAGTTCCTGCTGCGCAACGCGGTGCTGCCGCCGGAGCGGATCGCCGCCGTCGAGACCGGCGCCTGCCCGCACACCGCGATCCGCGACGACATCTCCGCCAACCTCGAAGCGGTCGAGGACCTGGAGGAGGCGGTCGGCCCGCTGGACCTCGTACTGGTCGAGTCCGGCGGCGACAACCTCACCGCCACCTTCTCCAAGGGCCTGGTCGACGCGCAGCTCTTCGTCATCGACGTTGCGGGCGGCGACGACATCCCGCGCAAGGGCGGGCCCGGCGTCACCACCGCCGACCTGCTCGTGGTCAACAAGACCGACCTCGCCCCGTACGTCGGCGCCGACCTCGACCGCATGGCCCGCGACGCCGAGGCCCAACGCGGGCCGCTCCCGGTCGCGTTCACCTCCCTGACCTCCGAGGAAGGCGTGAAGCCGGTCGCCGACTGGGTACGCGAACGGCTCGCCGCCTGGGGAGCGGGGCCGGGGGCCGCGGCCCCGCCGTCCGGGAACCGGACGACTTCCGCGGACCAGGCCGCCGCGG
>NZ_LIQY01000169.1 GCF_001418495.1 Streptomyces pathocidini
TGGACGCCCAGGCCGCCCGCCTCGCGGGGGATGGTCGTCGCCGGGTCGTTGAGGTCCGACTCCGCTATCAGGAACAGTGGGCGGCCCTCGCGCGCCGCCAACGCGTCCACGGACGAGGAGAGTTCGGCCAGGTAGTGCGTCGCCCTCGTGTCGCGCAGCGCGTGGACGGCGTCCAGGCGCAGGCCGTCCAGGCGGTAGTCCCGCAGCCACGCCAGCGCGCTGCCCAGCAGATAGGCGCGGACCTCGTCCGAGCCCGGCGCGTCCAGGTTCACGGCCGCGCCCCACGGCGTGTGGTGGGTCTGGGTGAAGTACGGGCCGAAGGCCGGGAGATGGTTGCCGGACGGGCCCAGGTGGTTGTGCACCACGTCCAGGACGACCCCCAGGCCGTGCCCGTGCGCCGCGTCGACGAACCGCTTCAGCGCCTCCGGGCCCCCGTACGGCTCGTGCACCGCCCACAGCGACACGCCCTCGTACCCCCAGCCGTGCGTCCCCGGGAACGGGCACAGCGGCATCAGTTCGACGTGCGTCACCCCCAACTCGGCGAGGTGAGGCAGGTGTCGGACCGCCGCGTCCAGGGTGCCTTCGGGGGTGAACGTGCCGACGTGCAGCTCGTAGAGGACCGCCCCCGGGAGCGGTCTGCCGTGCCAGGGATGGCGCCAGGTGAAGCGCGCGTGGTCGACGACCGCGCTCAGGCCGTCCGGGCCGTCCGGCTGGCGGCGGGAGCGGGGGTCGGGCAGGACCGGGCCGCCGTCGAGGGAGAAGCCGTAGCGCGTGCCGTGCCCGGCAGGGGCCGCCACCCGCCACCAGCCCCCGCTCGCGGCGCACCCGGGGCCCGAAGAGCTCCCGGGGCCCGAGTCCCCGGAGCCCGAAGAGCCGGACGAGGGCGCGCGCTCCATCGCGTACGCCGTGCCGTCCGCCCGCAGCTCCACTCGGCCCGCCTCCGGGGCCCACACCTCGAACAGCACCGGCGGCTCCTCAGCTGAGATCGGCTTCCGTCAACGGGGTGCCGGAGCTGGCCGAGACGTCCAGGGTGCGGACCGTGCCGTCCGGGGCGATCTCGATGACCGGGACGGCCTTCCGCGCGGGCGAGCCGTCGTTGCTCAGCGAGATCAGTCCGCTCGCGCCCTTCACCGACTCCACTCCGTGCAGCGACTTCCAGATCTGGATGGTCTGCGAGCCGGTCACCCGGCCGTTCGCCTCGGAGGCCCGGGCCGCGAGCCTGACCCCGGACACCGCGGTGAGCACGGCGTCATGGCCCATGATGGCCTGGCCGTCGTCCAGTGTCTCCTCGGAGAACTCCGAACGGTACGCGCCCTTCTCCCGGAAGGACTGCACCGCCCAGCCGGGGTAGGCGTCCTTCCGCTGCTCCCAGGCCCCCTGGTGGGCCAGGCCCGTGTAGAGCAGCCGGACGTTGCCGCTGCGCAGCGTCTCCTTGATCTGGTCGAAGCCGGAGGCCTGCGCGGACTGCGAGGCGTCGTCGCCGGTGAGCACGACCAGCTGGCGGTCGGTGCACGGCCGGTCCTTCAGCGGGGCGAGGAAGCGCGGCAGGTCCACCCCGCGGCCCGCGAAGTAGACGACGTCCGGCTCCGCCGCGCACAGGTTGGACATCCGCGTCTTGAAGGCGCTGGCCACGCCCTCCTGCGAGGAGTCGTACTCCTCGACGTTCCCCGCCAGCCGCTTCTTCGGGATGGCCTTCAGGAAGGCCTCGCCGAGGGTGCGGGTGTACTGGTCGTCGGGGCGGGAGTCCTGTATCACCAGCACCCGCTTGTCCGCGAACGGCTTGCGCTGGAGGAGGGCCGCGGCGGCTGCCGCCTCGTCGGAGTTGGTGGGGGCGACCCGCACCAGCCCCTTGACCTTGCTGAGGGTGTCGGCGGTGAGCACCGAGCCGGTGGCGGCGAGCTGGAGCCCGCCGTCCGCCTCGCTCGCGGTGATCGTGCGGGTCATCTTCTCGGTCGCGTCGGTGCTGGTGCCCAACCCCGCGACGGCCACGATGTGCTCGGGGCCGATCCGCTCGCGGATCCGGTCCAGCGCGGCCGCCCGCTGCTCGTCGGTGCTGCCGCTGTTGGCCAGCAGCAGCTTGATCTTCGGGGAATCGCCGTACTTGTCGCTGTGGTTGGCCTCGTACTGCGCTGTGTAGGCGCCCTGGACCTCATGGCGTACGGAGTCGGGCGTGTTCGTGTCGCCGGGCCGCGGGATCAGCGGCATCAGATAGACGATGGCGACGTAACTCGGGCCGCCCTGCTCCTTACTGGCCCTCTCGATGCTCGCGTTCTCCTCGTGGATCAGCTCGGAGACCTGGTCGAGATTCTCGCCCGTCTCCTTCGTGCCGTCGCCGAAGTGGTACGAGCCGTCGGTGATGCCGACGCACTGCGCCTCGGGACCGCTGCCGACCCGGTCGACCCCGGTCGCGCAGGAGGTGTCCTCGGGCCGCAGCAGCCACACCAGCGCGCCCGCCACCAGGGTGAGCAGCACGACGGCCGACATCGCGTTCCAGGGCCAGCGGGCCCACCAGGGGCGGTTGCGCACCCAGGATCCGGGCGACATGACGGGTCCCTCCCTCTCGCGTCCAGTTGCATCGGGCCGGCGGTCCGGCCTTACGGGCCTCGGCCGACGATTCGGCTTACGGGTCTGGTCGGTGGTTCGGCGTGCGGGTTGCAGCCGGTGGTTCGGCCCGCGGGTCTCAGTCGGCGTAGCGGGCGGCCTCGTCCAGGAGCGTGTCGGCGTCCGCGTCCGCCGTCATGGCCAGCTGCCGGAACATCGCCCCGATCTTGTAGTTGAGCTCCGGGCTGCCCGGCGGCAGCCGGTGGCGCGGGTCCCCGGCCAGCCAGAGCGCGGCGCACAGCTCGGCCAGGGGGCGGCCGCGCGCCCGGTCCTCGTACGCCGACGGGGCGTGCTCGCGGGCGAGTTCGCCGGCGCGGCGGGGCGGGGGTGCGTCGGAGAGCTGCGCGCGGTACACGGGCGCGGCCGTCACGTGGTACAGCTCGCGCAGCCACGGCCGCAGATCGCCCGCGGCGAGGCCGGTGACGAAGTAGCCCACGACCTCCTCGAGTTCGTTGAGCGCCAGCCGGTGGTAGAGGGAATCGAGCGGATGGCCGTGGCGGTGGTGCCAGTCGGCGAGCGTGCGGTGGATGTCCCGCCACTGCGACTGCGAGCCGTTCGGTGGCCCCGACAGCTCGTCGAGCAGCAGCAGCCGCAGCCACGGGTGCAGGACGGGGCGGCCGTCGTGGGTGGTGTCGGACAGGTCGGCCGCGGGCGCGCCGGGCTGCGCGGCCTTGGGCCTCAGATAGCCCGAAGGGCCTGTTCCGCCGCGGGTGTTGGCGTCCTCCGGAACCGGCCGGGACAGCCACAGCCGGTTGCGCAGCTCGCGCATCACCGTGTCCCTGGCGTGCTCCGGCTGCCCGTTCAGCAGGCCCGAGTTGACCGCGGCCTTCGGCGTACGGGCGGCGGCGATACGGGCCGCGGCGGCGCGCTGCCCGTCGGTGAGCCCGGCGAGCAGGTACTCCCGTACGGACTCGGCCAGTTGTGCGCCGCGCGCGGTGCCGTCCGGCTCGTGCAGCGGCGTGTCCAGCAGGCCGCGCAGATCCTCCGGGGTGTGCTCGCTGAGCCGCTCGATCGCCGCGTGGAGCTGTCGCACGCTCCACGGGTGGCCGTAGGTGAGCCGGTGCACCAGCGGGGTGGCGCGGGCCAGCAGGCCGGTCTCCGGGCGGCCCGTGCGGAGCGCCGACTCGTCCTCGAACCGGCCTGCTTCCAGGGCGACTTCGACGGCGTCCAGATCGCGCAGCCGCACCGGGTACCACCAGTCGTACAGCGGCGTCCCCGCCCGCTCCCGCCACGCGCCGTACGAGGCCTCGGCCGGGTGGTGGAGGTGCGCGTCGTCGGGGCCGCCCTCGCACGGGCCCGGTACCGCCTGGGTGGTGGCGCTGGACGCGACGACCAGCAGCGGGTCGTATGCCCCCGTGCGGGCCCGCTCGGTGCGCAGCCCCAGCAGCACGTCCAGGAAGCGGGCGGCGGCCGGGTTGTGGTCGATGTCGTCCAGCAGCGCCAGGCAGTGGTGGTCGCGGTGCCCGCGCCCGTACGCGGCGCACAGGTCGTCCACGAACGCCAGGCACAGGCGGCGGTCCACGGTCTCCTGGTCGGCCGTACTCCCGGTGCGGTTGCGGCGGTTGAGCTCGACCAGCTCCTCCAGCGCGCTCCCCGGGCCCGCCGAACCGTACGAGGCGAGCGCGCGGTTGAGGAACGTGCTCGCCGGCATGTACTCGAAGCCGCGCAGCAGCACGCCCACGATCAGCTCGATGCCCGGCACCGGCGACAGGCCCAGCGTCTCGACCAGGCCCGCGATGCCCTCGCCCGCGTCCGCCGCCGCGCCGCGGTGGCGGGCCTGGCGCAGGGCGCGGCGCAGCTCGCGGTTGGCCTGGGCGCGGTCGGTGAGCGACAGTTCGGGCTGGACGGCCAGCAGGCCGAGCAGCAGCCGCGGGAAGCGCAGCGGCTTGCTGCCGCGGTGCTTGCGCGCCAGCAGGAACGCCAGGTGCAGGGCGACCTCGTGCGGGCGCTGCTCGGCGGCGGCCGCGAAGCCGATACGGGCGACGGGCGCGCCCTCGGTGACGGCCTCGAAGTGGTCGAGGGCGTGCGTCTTGCCGCTGCCGGGGCGGCCCAGCAGGGCGATGACCGGAAGCGGCCGGTCCGCGGCCGGGTCCGGCCGCGACCAGCACGCGTGCACCAGCTCGGCCACCTCCGCCAGGCCGGACGGCGGCACGTGAGCGCCTCGCGCGCCCTGCACCATGGATCCCCCTTCCGCGCACCGGTCGCCGCCGCGGCACGGTGTGCGCGCGGCGTGCGAGCGTCGTGCCGCACGGTGGGCACATGTGATCGCGAAGACAGCATGGTGGCACGAAGTGGCGCCGGAAGGACAGGAATTGACCGGTATCCGGCCGGTCGGTCAGGGGCGCCTGCGCACGAGGGGGCGTACGGAGTCGCGGACCTTGATATGGGTGCCCAGGACCGCGTGTTGCGCGTTGCGGAACTCCGGTTCGTGGCGGTGGAGGGCGAGTTGGATCGCGGTTCTCCCGATCTCCTCCAGCGGTACGTGGACGGTCGTCAGCGCGGGGACGGTGTCCACAGCGACGGGGATGTCGTCGAAGCCGACGACGGAGATGTCGTTCGGGACTCTGGTGCCGTGCTCGCGCAGAGAGGCGAGCGCACCCGACGCGGCGAGGTCGTCCGATGCGAAGACCGCGGTGAAGTCCGGAGATCCGGCGTCCAGAATCCGGTTCACCTCCTCGTAGCCGAAGTCGCGCGTGGAGTGGCCGTGAGCGACGAGCTTCGGGTCGGGTGCGATGCCGTACTCCTCCAGGGCGCGCCGGTAGCCGGTGACGCGCGGTTTGGTGGTGGTGCTTCCCTGGCCGCCGCCTAGGAAGAGGATTCGCTCGTGTCCCGCCGAGAGCAGATGGCTGGTGATGGCGAATGCGCCGGCCTCGCCGTCGTACTCGACGACCGTCGCGGGGAGGCCCTTCGTCGGCGCCGGGCGGCCGCAGAGCACGAGGCGTGAGCCCTCGGCGTCGAGGGAGCGGGCGAGGGCGCCGATGCGCTTGCGGTAGTCCGGCGACTCGTGGACACCGCCGACGAGCACGATCGCCTCCGGGCTCTGCTGCCGGAGGGTGGTGATCGTCGCGAGCTCCCCTTCGAGTCCTCCCGTCTGGGGAGCGCTGAGGATGCACACGCGGTTCTCGGCGCCGACCTGTTCCGCCAGGCCCCGGGCGATCCGGTTGTAGAAGGGGGCCGTGATGTCGGTGATGAGGACGGCGACCAGCCCCGACGAGCTGCCCACCAGGGAGCGTGCCTGCGCGTTCACGACGTAGTCCATGGCCTCGGCCGCCTTGCGTACCCGCGCCTGGGTCTCGGCCGACACCCGGTGGGTGCCCGTCAGGACGCGGGAGACCGTGGCGGCGGAGACCCCTGCCCGCGCCGCCACGTCGTGCAGGGTGACCCGCCGCTTCACGTGCTGTTCCTCCTCCGCTGCCCGGTCTCCCGGGCGAAAAGTCGACGCTTGCATGGTAAACGTTTTCCGGTTCTGGCCACCCGGGTTGTTCCGGTCTACTTGCTCAGGGTGACGGTGCGTGTCGCCCCGCGGGCCGGGCCGACGTCCACCCGCAGGGTGACGCCGCCGGCCAGGGACACGACGGTCACGCCCGGGCCCGGGACGGCGGAGACGTAGCCGGTGCGGGCGATGGTGACGTCGATCGTGGTCAGGGCCTGCGTCGGGTCGGAGACGCCGACGGTGAGGGTCCCGCCCTGCTCGCGCATCACGACGGAGGCGGCGTTCTGGGCGACGGTGATCGGGCCCGCGGTGCCGGGGTTGAAGAAGTTCGCCATCGTGATGCCCAGGCCGGAGTGGCCGATAGCCTGGACGTCCGCAGTGTTGGACAGGACGGTCACGGTGGGCGCGGCCGAACGGGCCGCGGTCTGGGCGGCGGTGAAGCCCGGCAGGAGGATGTAGGCGTAACCCGCCCCCACGGGGTTGGTGCCGTGGTCGCGCTGGAGGAGGACGTACTGGCGGGTGGAGACCGCGGTGGTTCCGCCGGAGTTGACCTCGCTCCAGCTTCCGGTCTCGTTGGTGCGGTAGGCGCCGATCTTCATGCCGCCGGGGAAGGCATAGCCCGCGACCCCCTCGACATGGGCCCAGCGCGCCTGGTCGAAGGCGGCCGACCAGCCTGCGGTCGCGGGCTGGACGACCCCGTCGACGGTGAGGGCGGCGGTCGTCTTCCGGTTCTCGATGACGGTGTTGATGTACCGGCCGTCGGTGGAGGTGATTCCGGCGCCGAGCGCCACCACGCAGTCGTCGAGGCAGAACCAGGACTTGCGTGCGTTGAGCGTGGTGCGCAGACCGCGCAGGTTGAGGCCGACCGCGCCGTACGTCCCTTGGAGTATCGCGCCGCCGGCCCAGCCGGCGGGGGAGCGGTCGGAGGCTCCCTCGCTGTCGACGAAGTCCTTGAGGTCCACCGTGGTGCCGGGCAGCTTCTTGGCGAAGACCGTGTTCCAGAACTCCTCGCCGTACTGGGTGCGGTCGTTGTCGAGGTAGAGCTGGGTCATGCCCTCGGCGGTGTGCCAGCCGTGCTTGTTCTCCCCGTTGATGGACTCGTAGTAGGCGGTCCGCTTCGAGCACATGGCGATGGAGTACGCCCAGCCCGGCCGTCGGTGCACGGCCCGGTCCATCTCGGGGAACTGGACGTGGGCAACCGGTTCGGCGGCAGGGCTGATGCCGCTGTCGTCGAGTACCGACTTGGCGAGCCGGATCTGGGCCACGTCCCCCTTGGACTGGAGCGGCCAGGCGGTGTTGCGCTGGAGCCATCCCTTGGCGATGCGCCGCAGTTCCGCGGCCCGCGTGGGGTTTCCGGCCGCGGCCGCCGCGGCGAGGTTGAGCAGGATGAGTGCGGCGTTGCTGCCGTCCGCGGCGTCGGGTTCGTCGGCGCGGGAGATCGCCCGGCCGCGGACGGAGTCGAGCATCAGCCCGTTGTGGACGAAGGGCGAGATCGCGGTGGTGGCGGAGTCGAAGATGTTGCTCACCTGCGGGGCCGTTACCGCCCACGGCGAGCTGGTGAGCAGGTTCAGCATCCTCGCGATGCCGCCGAAGAACACCAACCCGTACGTTCCGTTGTACGGCCTGCCGTTGTGGAACAGATACGACCCGCTGGCGTACAGGCCGTCGCCGGAGGTGACGTACGGGAAGAGCGTGGCCAGTGCCGTGGCTGCCTCGCTGATCTTCGCGGAGTTGTTCTGCAGCGCGCCCCGCACGATGAAGATCCGGCTGGTGTCGGCCAGGTTGGCACCGGTCGAGACCCCGCCGAGGGTCACGTCGGGGTCGAAGTGGTCGAGCGACGCGCAGCAGGCGGCGATCTGGGCGGACGAGAGGGCGGCGTACACCAGGACCGCGGTGTCCACCATGGCCATCGGTGCTCCGATGTTCCAGTCCCAGCCGTTGCCGTACACGGTCTGGGTGGTGGTGTAGATGGTGCTGGTCATGAACTCCAGGCCATCGGCGACCAGATCGGCGAGAGCGGCGTCGCCTGAGTACGAGGTCCCCGGCGTGGCGTAGGCCAGGGCCAGGGTCTTCAGTCGGCTGAAACTGGCGGTCACGTTCCCCGAGGGGTACGAGGAGCCCAGTGGGAGGTCGGTCCACAGGACTTGGCGCCCGGTCCCGGTCTGCAGGGTCGAACGGTAGTCTTGCGCCTTCGACTCCAGGGAGTCCAGCGCGACGGCGTACGTGGGGTCCCCGGTGTCGATCGCCCCGCCGCTGAGCGCCTCTGTCCAGCGGGCCCGCAGATCGGCGAAGGAGTCGGCCGCGGCCGCTCGCGGGGCGGGCAGCAGCAGGGCTCCCGCGCTCCCCGCGGCGAGGGCGGCGAAGCCGCGCCGGGAGAGTGAACCAAGACCGTGACGTGCCGAGTTGTGACGCATGACGACTCCCATGAGTAGACGGCGTTGTCCGTAGGGGTGGTGATCGGATGCGTGGGGGGGGTGTTACTTGAGGGCGCCGGTGGTCAGTCCGGACTTCCAGTACTTCTGCAGGGAAAGGAAGAGGGCGACGACGGGGATCAGGGAGACCACCGATCCGACCATGACCATGGGGTAGAGGTCGGGGTGGGCCGCTGCCTCCTTGAACCAGCCGTAGATGCCGAGGCTCAGGGGGTAGAGCATGTGGTCCGAGAGCATCAGCAGAGGCGTGTAGAAGTCGTTCCAGATGCCGTTGAAGGTGAGGAGGAAGAGCGTCAGGTAGGGCGAGCGCATCATCGGCAGCGCGACGCGCAGGAAGATCACGAACTCGCTCGCGCCGTCCACGCGTGCCGCCTCGACGACCTCGTCCGGCACGTGGGTGCTGCTGAAGACGCGCCCCATGTAGAGGCCGAACGGCAGCGCCCCGAACACGGAGACGACGATGATCACCGAGTACGTGTTCGTCGCGCCGATCTCCGACGCGAGCAGGTACGTCGGCATCGCGAGGACCGTCGCGGGAATCATGGTGGCGATCAGGACCAGGGCGAACAGCTTGTTCTTGCCGGGGAAGGTGAACTTGTCGAAGGCGTAGCCGNNCCCGACCGCGTACACGGCGCTGTTGAGCAGCCAGCGCCAGATGATGCCGTCCTCGAAGGCGAAGGTCGCCTGGATGTTCTCGGCGATCCTGACCGTGCCGAACCAGAAGCCGCTGGTACGGACGAGGTCCTGACGGTCCTTCGTGGCGGCGAACAGCAGCCAGGTGACGGGCAGGAAGGTGTAGAGGACGGCGAGTACGAGGACGGTGTTGACCACCAGCTTGTTCATGGCCACGGCCAGCCAGCGGGGGCGGCCCGGCGGGCGGGCCGCGACCGTGGGGGCC
>NZ_LIQY01000017.1 GCF_001418495.1 Streptomyces pathocidini
GTGCTGGGGTTGCCGGTAGGGCCGCCGCCGGACGGCGGGGGCGGGACCGATGGATCCGCCGGGCGTTCCCCTGTCGGCCCCCCGAGTACCGGCCCACCGAACACCGGCCCGCCGAGTCCCGTTCCGGACAGGCCGGGTGGCACCCCGAGGTGGCCGGGGAAGAGCGAACCGGGAACCAGGGGGAGGGCGCCGTCGCCCTCCGCGTAAGGAGTACTGCTGTTGCCGTCCTTGCCGGCGGCCAGCCAGGGGAGGACCTTGAGCCCGCCCGTATCACCGTCCTGGGCTCCCCCCGCCCCGGAAAGGTCGTCCTCGTCGGCGTCCGGTCCGACTGCCGCCCCCAGGGCCGATGGCAGGCGGGACAGCAGGCTGCCGGGGCCGCTGAAGGCGCCGAAGGACGCGAGCACGAGTGCTCCACCCAGTACGGCCGCACACACCGCGATCACGGGCCACACGCGCTTGTCCTTGAGCAGCCGATGGCGGCGGAAGGTGAGTGCGGAGAGCAACTCGCCCCCCGTTATTCGAGAGTTGGCCTCTTCAGTCGCATATCTCGCGGAGGCCGGACCCTGCTCGTTCACGTCGTCCACGAGTTGATTCTCCGAAGTTCCTGGGCTGACAACCTTCGGCAGTCTAATCGGCGCGGGGGAATGTCCATTAATGATCTTCAATGAGCGAGGAGCACCACGCCCGCTTCGCCTGGCGGGCCCCGGCGAATTCCACCGGGAGAGTCCCGGCCCGCAGACCCCCGTCTCGACTGCCCGCCGCCATGCGTCGCGGCCCATGGAGTGGGCGGCGGCAGGCGTCCGGGCCATGCGCCCCAACGGAATTCATGCAGAGTTTTGATCATCTCTAGGTTGCGTTAACCTTTTGATCTTGTTAGCCCTCTCGCGCCATCTCATCAGATACATCAAAACCCTACGAACCGGGCAAAAAGCCGCCGGAATCGCCGTACGAAAGTGATCGCGCGCGAAGCGTAGTCATCACCCGCCTGCCACCGGCCGCCAAGGCAAACAGTCACCATTCGTCGATGCCTGATCCGCCTTTTACCGAACCTTTCGATAATCCTGTCTCTCCTAAGGTCGTAACCGGACGAATGCCACGGAGAGAGGCTGGTGAGTGGGCAATGGGGCTCGGAGATCGGAGCAATCCGAGCCGCAGGCCGAGGGAGCGGGTCTCGCCGACCGGGCGGGCTCGTTCCAGCAGCGGCCCCAACTGGTCGCCCCGCCACTGGCGGCTGACCACGCGGCTGGTCGCGCTGCTCGCCCTGCCCATGCTGCTGTGCGCCGCGCTCGTCGCCCACGACGTCAGCGACAGCGTGGAGCGCGCGAAGCGCAAGGAGAACGCTCAGCTCAGGACCCAGCTGGTGTTCGCGGCAACCGTTGCGGCCCATTCCCTGCAGAACGAACGCGATGTCGCCGCCCTGGCCCATGGCCGGCAGACGCCCGATGTCAGCAGGCATCGTGAGGCAACGGACCAGTCCCTGAAGGACTTCCGGAGCAAGTCCGCGGAGGTGCGGGGCAGCGCGGCGCTGGACGAGAATTTGGCGAATGCCGACAAGGCGCTGGCGGGCCTCTCCGCCCTGCGGTCCAAGGCATTCACCGAAAAGTTCGGCACCCTCCCCACCCAGCAGGCATACGAGGACGTCATCACGCCCCTCCTGGCGCTGGACACGGCACTCGACTTCGGGGATGAAGAACAACCCATGTCGGAAGGGTGGGCACTCCACTCGCTGTCCATCCAGAAGTCCGCGCTGTCCGGGCAGCGGGCGGTGCTGAACGCGACGCTGGAACGCGGGGGGCCGAACCGCGCCGAGGCCACGGCGGTCGAGGAATTGCGCGGAGTGGAGAAGCGCGCGCGGCAGGAGTTCCGCACCCTCGACGCGGGGAAGGACGTCGCCAACTACGACCAGATCGTCAACAGCGATGTCGTACCAGGCATGATCGACAAGGTGCTCGCCAACCCGAAAGGCAAGAACGGCGTCTCGGTTCAGCAATGGCATCGCGCCGCGACCGAGATGCTGGACCAATTGCACGAGGTCGAGACCGAGGCGGCCCAGCGATTGCTCGATGAGGCGACGAGCAGCCGCAAGGAAGCGACGCGTCAGGCCCTGACCGAGGTGACGCTGGTCATTTCGGCGCTGCTGGCTGCACTGACGATCGCGGTGTTCATGGCGCGCACCCTCATCCGCCGGCTTCGGCGACTGCGCCGGGTGGCCTTGCGGGTCGCCGATGCCCAACTCCCCAGCCTAGTCAAGGAAATCTCGGCCAGAGGCGGTCTCGATCAAGTGGACCTGGAGTCCGCGCCCTTCGACCTCGGGGTCAGGGACGAGATCGGAGAAGTGTCGCGCGCCTTCGACGCGGTGTTCCACGAGGCCGTGAAGCAGGCCGGCGAGCAAGCGGTGCTGCGGACGAGCGTCAACACGATGCTGGTCGCGCTCTCCCGGCGCAGCCAAGGGCTGATCTATCGCCAGCTCGACCTGATCAGCGCTCTGGAACAGGCGGAGCACGATCCGAAGACCCTGGCCGAGCTGTTCCACGTGGACCACCTGGCGACCCGTATGCGTCGGCACGGGGAGAACCTGCTGCTTCTCGCGGGCGAGGAACCCGGCCGTACGCGCACGCAGCCGGCCCTGCTCGTCGATGTCATCCGAGCCGCCGCCGCCGAGGTCGAGCAGTACACCAGGATCGATGTGGCGTGGATACCGCAGACCGCCGTCTCCGGCCCCGCCACTCACCACCTGACACACCTGCTGGCGGAGCTGATGGAGAACGCCACCCAGTTCTCCGACCCGGCGTCCCGGGTGAAGGTGATGGCGGCACCGGCGCCCGGCGGCGCTCTCACCGTCCACATCCATGACGAAGGCCTGGGCATCCCCGCCGGCCGCTTGACGGCACTCAACGACCAACTGCAGCACGCCCCCCTGGTCGACGTGGCCGCCACCCGCTGTATGGGACTGCACGTGGTCAGCCGGCTGGCGGCCAGGCTGGGCGTACGAGTGCAGCTGTGGTCCGGTCCCGAGGGCACCACCGCGGAGCTGTCCCTGCCGGGTCATCTGCTGCTGACAACCGCAGCCGTCCCTCAGGCGATGGACGGCGGCTCCGCCCCCTCGCCGACGGCGCCCCAGCGCCACCGCGCGCCTTCGCCGAACCCGCCCCAGCACCACCGCGCGCCCTCCCCGGCCGCGCCCCAGCGCCACCGCGTACCTTCGCCGACGGCGCCCCAGCACCACCGCGCGCCTTCGCCGAACCCGCCCCAGCA
>NZ_LIQY01000170.1 GCF_001418495.1 Streptomyces pathocidini
GATCCGGCTCAGCCCGCCGCGGCCCGGCCGACCAGCTCCCGCAGCACGTCCTCCAGGGTGACCAGACCGGCCAGCCGCCCGTCCTCGCCGACCGCCGCCGCCAGGTGCGTACCCGTGCTGCGCATCGCGCCCAGCACGTCGTCCAGCGGCGTCGAGGCCCGTACGCGGGCGATGGGGCGCATGACCGAGACCGCGAAGGGCACGTTCCGGGGCCGGGCGTCCAGCGCGTCCTTCACGTGCAGGTAGCCGAGAATCCGGTCGCTCTCGTCCAGCACCGGGAAGCGGGAGAACCCGGACTCGGCGGACAGCCGCTCCAGGCCCTCCGGCGTCACGTCCGACGGCGCCGACACCACCCGCTCGACCGGCAGCACGACCTCGGCCACCGGGCGGCGGCCCAGCTCCAGGGCGTCCCGCAGCCGCTCGGTGGCGCGTTTGTCGAGCAGCCCCGCCTTGCTGGAGTCGAAGACCATCTGGGCCAATTCGTCGTCCGAGAACGTCGCCGGCACCTCGCTCTTGGGCTCCACCCGCATCAGCTTCAGCAGCACGTTGGCGAAGGCGTTGATCGAGAAGATCACCGGGCGCAGCGCCCGGGTCAGCGCCACCATCGGCGGCCCCAGCGCCAGCGCCGAGCGCACCGGCTCGGCCAGTGCCACGTTCTTCGGCACCATCTCGCCGAGCAGCATGTGCAGATACGTCGCCACGGCCAGCGCGATGACGAACGCGACCGGGTGGATCAGCCCCGCCGGCAGGCTCACCGCGTGGAACAGCGGCTCCAGCAGGTGTGCGATCGCCGGTTCGGCCACCACACCCAGCACCAGCGTGCAGAGCGTGATGCCCAGCTGGGCCGCGGCCATCAGCGCCGAGACGTGCTCCAGGGCCCACAGCACGCTGCGCGCCCGCCGGTCGCCCGCCTGCGCCAGCGGCTCGACCTGGCTGCGGCGCACCGAGATCAGCGAGAACTCGGCGCCCACGAAGAAGGCGTTGACGACCAGCGTCAGCAGGCCGATGAACAGTTGCAGCGCGGTCATCGCCCGGCCTCCTCGCCGTGGTGGTCCACCGAGCCCGGCAGCGGTGCGCGCAGCCGGACGCGCGCCGCCCGGTGGCCGGTGGCGTCCATGACCTCCAGGCCCCAGCCGGCTGCCTCCAGGCGGTCGCCCTCGACCGGGATGCGGCCCAGCTCGGTGGCGATCAGGCCCGCCAGCGTCTCGTACGGGCCGTCCGGCAGCCGCAGTCCGATGTGCTCCAGCTGGTCGGTGCGGGCCGCGCCGTCCGCGTGGTACACCGCTCGGCCCTCCGCGTCGGGGCCGGCCTGTACGAGGTCGGGGACCTCCAGCGGGTCGTGCTCGTCGCGGACCTCGCCGACGACCTCCTCGACGATGTCCTCCAGTGTCACGACACCGGCCGTGCCGCCGTACTCGTCGATGACCACGGCCATGTTGCGCTTGGCCGACAGCCGGTCCAGCAGCCGGTCCACGGTGAGCGACTCGGGTACGAGTACGGGCTCGCGCAGCAGCTCGGAGACCGGCCGCCAGGCCCGCTGGTCGGCCGGTATGGCCAGCACGTCCTTGATGTGCACGGTGCCGATCACCGAGTCGAGGCTGCTGCGGTAGACCGGGAAGCGGGACAGGCCGGTCGCGCGGGTCGCGTTGGCCACGTCCTCGGCGGTGGTCTGCACGTCCAGGGCGATGACCTGCACACGCGGGGTCATCACGTTCTCGGCCGTCAGCTCGGCCAGGCCCAGGGTGCGGACGAACAGGTCGGCCGTGTCCTCCTCCAGCGCGCCCTCCTTCGCGGAGTGGCGCGCGAGCGCCATCAGCTCCTGCGGGCCGCGCGCGGAGGCCAGCTCCTCGGCGGGCTCCAGGCCCATCCGGCGTACGAGGCGGTTGGCGGTGTTGTTGAGATGGCCGATCAGCGGGCCGAAGGCGGCGCTGAAGGCGCGCTGCGGGCCGGCCACCCGCCGGGCGACCGGCAGCGGCCGGGAGATCGCCCAGTTCTTGGGGACCAGCTCGCCGACGACCATCAGCACGACGGTGGAGATCGCCGTACCCAGCACGAGCCCGGCCGAGGAGGCCGCCGACGCGGGCACCCCGACCGCCTTCAGCGGCCCGGTCAGCATCTTGCCGAGCGAGGGCTCGGCGAGCATGCCGATGACCAGGCCGGTGACGGTGATGCCCAACTGGGCGCCGGAGAGCTGGAAGGTGAGGGTCCGCACGGCCTTCAGGGCGCTGTCCGCCCCGCGCTGGCGCTCGTCGACCGCCCGCTCCAGCACGCTGCGCTCGACCGTCGTCAGCGAGAACTCGGCCGCGACGAACACACCGCAGGCCAGCGTCAGCAGGACGGCGAGCAGCAGGAGCAGCACTTCGGTCATCGGGTCACCTCCCACCCATGATCCGGCAGGGTCGGGAGGAGTGCGCTGCCGCGCCGGTACCGGTCGCGGCCACTGCTACTGGGAGGCTCGCCCATGGGCGGACGCTCACACCTTTCACGTGGGTTCGAGAACTACGAGCAACCCATAGTAAAGGACCGGCAAAGCCCGGTGATCGCCCGCCGGCAGCCGCACGCCCCAGCGGCCTGGCCCATCCCCGTACGCCGGTCCCTGCGCCCCCGGGGAGCGATTCGCCCTTGCCGGAGCTAGCGGGATGGCGCTAGCTTGGTGGGGTGGCCAAAACACAGCTGAACGTCCGCGTGGACGAGACGACCGCCGAGACCGCGCGCCAGCGCGCCGTCCAGCGCGGCCTGAGCATGAACCGCTATATCGAGGAGCTCGTCCGCAAGGACGCCGGAGAGGTCGGCCAGACCTTCGTCGAGGCCGCGGCCGACTTCATGAAGCAGTACGAGCACGTGTTCACCGAGGAGTTCGGCGAGGAGCGCACGGCCCGTTGAACCTGCGCATCGACCTCGCCTGGCTCCTGATGATCGCCGAACACAACACCCCGGGGGACCCTCAGGTCACCGACTGGGGCGCCCTCGTGGCCGCCGTGACCCGGCACGAGGCCGAGATATTCGGCGTGCCCGTCTACACCGACCCGCAGGACCGCGCCGCGGCCATGCTCCAACTGCTGCTGCACATCCCGGCGTTGGAGCGCTCCAACGCGATGTTCGCCTCCGCCGTCGCCTACGCCTACCTCGTCGCCAGCGGCCTGAAGATCGCGACCTCCCCCGAGCAGGTCCGCGACCTCGCCCGCCTCGTCAAGGGCGGCCAGGCCGACGTCCACGCCATCGCCGACGAGCTGCGCACCTGGAGCCTGTGAGCCGGACACCGGTACGCCGGACACCGGATCGGCCGGTCGCGCCCGACCCGCCGTACGGATCCGGTCGCCGTACCGGTCCGGCTGCCGTACGGGGCCGGCCGTCGCGCACGGGGCCGGCCGCCGTACGGTGTCGGCCGCCGTGCGGTGTCGGCCAGGCGGCGGACGAGCGGAGAAGCCGAGTGCGTATCCCTCACTTAGCGTGGCCGGTATGAACCTCTCGCTCTGCCACTTCTTCATCGCCGTCCACGACCCGGACGACGCCCTGGCCTTCTACCGGGACGCCCTCGGCCTGAAGGTGCGCAACGACCGCGAGGTCGGCGGACTCCGCTGGGTGACCCTCTCGCCCCCGTCCCAGCCCGAGATCGAGATCGTGCTCACCGAGACGCACGCCGGCCGCCCCGAGGAGGACGGCGACGCCCTCCTCGTCCTGCTCACCAAGGGCTCGCTCAACGGGGTGGTCTTCCGCACCGACGACCTCGACACCGCCTTCGAGAAGATCCGGGCCACCGGCGCCGAGGTCCTCCAGGAGCCGGCCGACCAGCACTGGGGCGTACGCGAGTGCGCCTTCCGAGACCCCTCGGGCAACATGGTCCGCCTCTCCCAACCCCCGGTCGACCAGACCTCGTTCACCGGCCTTCCGGGGGCATCGGTGACCCCATCCGGGCCGTGAACTCCGCCGCGTCCCACCTGCCGCCCAGGTCCGGGGCGAGCCAACCGGCCGCCGCCGCGCGGAAGTCCGCGGGCGGCAGGGCGCCCGCGCCCTCGGGGAGCGCGCCCAGCAGGGGCGCCCCGGCGGCCTCCGGGAGGTCGGCGAGGTTGCAGCGGGCCGCCAGGTCCGGGCGGTCCGGCCAGCTGCCGACCAGCACGCCCGCGCAGGCCAACCCCCGGGCGCGCAGCGCCTCCGCCGTCAGCGCCGTCGCGTTGAGCGTGCCGAGACCGGCGGGCGCGACCACCAGGACCGGGGCGCCCAGCAGCCGGGCGGCGTCCGCCAGCGTGCCGCCCTCGCCGTCGAACCGTACGAGCAGCCCGCCCGCGCCCTCGACCAGCACCAGGTCGTGCTCGGCGGCCAGCTTCTCCGCCGCCTCCGCCACCTCGTCCGGCCGTACGGGCGCGAGACCGGCGCGCCGG
>NZ_LIQY01000171.1 GCF_001418495.1 Streptomyces pathocidini
CCGGTGGGCCGGGTCGCGGACCTCGCCTACGAGCATTTCCAGGACGTCCTCCAGGGCCACCAGGCCGAGGACCCGGCCCGAGGCGTCGGCGACCTGGGCGAGATGGCTGGCCGCGCGGCGCATCACCGTCAGGGCGTCGTCCAGGGGGAGTTCGGCCCGGAGGGTGGCCATGGGACGCCAGACGTACTGCGGGACCGCCCGGTCCGGCTCCTCCAGGTCCAGGACGTCCTTCACGTGCAGATAGCCCATGAAGGCGCCGGAGGAGACCACCGGGAAGCGGGAGTAGCCCGTGCGGACCGTCAGTTCCTCGACCTGGCGCGGGGTCGCCGTCGGGTCGACCGTCACCAGGGCGGCCCGGTCCAGCAGCACCTGCGTCACCGGGCGGCTGCCCAGCTCCAGCGCGTCGGCGAGCCGCTCCTGCTCGCCGGGGTCGAGCAGGCCCGCCTGGCGCGAGTCCTCCAGCAGCCGGGTCAGCTGCTCGCTGGTGAACACCGCCTCCACCTCGTCCTTCGGCTCGACCCGGAACAGCCCGAGCACACCGCGCGCGCACGCCCCGAAGAAGGCGGTGACCGGGCGGCACAGCCGCGCGAAGGCAACGAGCGCGGGCCCGAGCCACAGCGCGGTCTTCTCGGGGGCGGCCATGGCCAGGTTCTTCGGCACCATCTCGCCGACCACCAGGTGCAGGAACACCACGACGGCGAGCGCGATCGCGTAGCCGAGCGGGTGCACGGCGCCCTCGGGCAGGCGCACGGCGTGGAACACCGGTTCCAGCAGGTGCGCCACGGTCGGCTCGGCGACCGCGCCGAGCGTCAACGAGCAGACGGTGATGCCGAACTGGGCCGCCGCCATCATCTGCGGCAGGTTCTCCAGACCCTGCAGCACGGTACGGGCGCGGGCCGAGCCGTCGGCCGCGTGCGGCTCGATCTGGCTGCGGCGCACCGAGACGAGCGCGAACTCGGCGCCGACGAAGAAGCCGTTGCCGAGCACCAGCAGCACGGCGAAGAGGAGTTGGAGCAGGCTCATCGCACGCCCGCCCTTGCGCTCGCGCGCTCGGCGGTCCCGGCCCGCCTGCCGTCCCGCGGCGCGGAGCCGGGCGGCGCAGAGTCGGACGGTGCGGGGCCGGACGGTGCGGGGCCAGGTGCCGCAGAGCCGGACGGTGCGGAGCGAGGCGGGGCGGGCTCGTGCCCGTCGCGGGCGGCGGCCGGCCGCGCGGGCTCCGCGCGGAGGATCCGCACCCGCTCCGCCCGGTGGTGCGAGACCATCCGCACCCGCAGCCGCCAGCCCGGGAGTTCGGCGGTGTCGCCGGGGGCCGGGATGCGGCCGAGGAGGTCGGCGACCAGGCCGGCCACCGTCTCGTACGGCCCCTCCGGGGCCTCCAGGCCGATCCGCCGCAGGGTGTCCACGCGGCAGCTGCCGTCCGCCTCCCAGACGGGGCGGCCGTCCTCCGGGTGGCCGGCGGCGAGTTCGGGCAGGTCGTCGCCGTCGTGCTCGTCGCGCACCTCGCCGACCAGCTCCTCGACGATGTCCTCCAGGGTGACCACCCCGGCCGTGCCGCCGTACTCGTCGACGACCACGGCGATCGGCTGCTCGCTGCGCAGCCGCTCCAGCAGCGGCTGGACCGGCAGGGTCTCGGGGACGAGCAGCGGTGGCACCGCTATGCGCCCGAGCGGGGTGCGGCGCCGCTCGGGCGCGGGCACGGCGAGGGCGTCCTTGAGGTGGACCATGCCGACCACCTCGTCCAGCCGCTCCCGGTAGACGGGGAAGCGCGAAAGCCCGGTGGCGCGCGTGAGGTTGAGGACGTCCTGCGCGGTCGCGGAGGACTGCAGGGCGCTCACCCGCACCCGCGGGGTCATCACGTGCTGCGCGGTCAGCTCGCCGAGCGAGAGCGTACGGACGAACAGGTCCGCGGTGTCCTGCTCCAGGGCGCCCGCAAGCGCGGAGTGCCGGGCGAGCGAGACGAGTTCCTCGGGCGTACGGGCGGAGGCCAGCTCCTCGGTGGGCTCCACGCCCATGGCCCGGACCAGCCGGTTCGCCACCGCGTTGAGCAGGGCGATGACCGGGCGGAAGAAGCGGGAGAAGGCGTGCTGCGGGCCGGCGACGAACCGCGCGACCTGGAGCGGCCTGGACACCGCCCAGTTCTTGGGCACGAGTTCGCCGATCACCATCTGCACGGCGGAGGCGGTCAGCATGCCGACGACCACGGCCGCGCCCGGGACCGCGCCCTCGGGGAGCCCGGTGGCGCGGAACGGCCCGGCGAGCAGCCGGGCGAGGGCGGGCTCGGCGAGCATGCCGACCACCAGGGAGGTGATGGTGATGCCGAGCTGGCTGCCGGAGAGCTGGAAGGACAGCTCGCGCAGGGAGTCCACGACGGTGCGGGCGCGGTGGTCGCCCTGGGCGGCGGCCCGTTCGGCCTCGGGCCGCTCGACGGCCACGAGGCCGAACTCGGCGGCCACGAAGAACCCGTTGGCGAGGATCAGCAGCAGGGCCGCGGCGAGCAGGAGCAGCGGGATGGTCATGCCGCCGCCTCGGACGAGGGGGCGGCGCAGGTACTACCGGACGTTCCGTCCATTGCCGGAGGGAGTCACTCCTCGGTGAGCAGGTGGCCCCGCGGGGCGCGCCGTACGGGGCGGCGGGCTCGGCAGTGCGGGGCGGCGGCGCCCACGCGCCGCCGCGACAAGAGTAGTCACTGGGCTTTTCCCCGCGCAGCCAACCCCGCGCGAGCGGAGCAACCGTGGGCCAAGGCTCGCCGAGTGCCGGGCCGACCCCACGCCCGAGCCCGTGCTACGCGGTGGGCTCCCCCGTCCCGTACTCCTCGGCGAGGGCGCGGAGCGTGCGGGCGTCGCGGATGGCCTGGCTCCTGGCGATGCCCGGCTGGATGCCCATGGCGGGCAGGCTGGTGCCGTCGGCCAGGTCGAGGTAGACCCACGGGTCGCCGGGGCGGAGGTTGACGCGCAGCACCTCCGCCCACTCCAGGCGGCGCTTGGTCGTCAGGTTGACGACCGTCACCCCGCCCGCGTCGGCCACCACCTTCGGGCGGCTGAGTAGCAGCAGTACGCCGAAGAACAGCAGCCCGGTGAGGACGAAGCTGATCCGCTCCCCCGGACTCAGCGTCGGCAGCGCGACGGCGATCACGGTGAGGGCCGCGAGCAGGGCGGCGCCGACGGTCAGCAGCACCACGCGGGTGCGGGTCGCCCGGAAGGTGACGGGCAGGGTGGGCGGTGCGGACATCACGGACTCGGTCCCGGTCGCGGCCATCAGAGGCGGCAGGCGTGGATGCCGGTGGTGAGGATCGCGCGCGCGCCCAGGTCGTACAGCTCGTCCATGATCCGCTGCGCGTCGCGGGAGGGGACCATCGAGCGGACGGCGACCCAGCCCTCGTGGTGCAGCGGGGAGACGGTGGGCGACTCCAGGCCCGGGGTGAGCGCGACAGCCTTCTCGACCTGCTCGACGCGGATGTCGTAGTCCATCATCACGTACCGCCGGGCGACCAGGACGCCCTGCATGCGGCGGAGGAACTGGCGCACCTTGGGGTCCTCGGCGGACTCCCCCTTGCGGCGGATGACGACGGCCTCGGACTTCAGGATCGGCTCGCCGATGATCTCCAGGCCGGCGTTGCGCAGCGTCGTGCCGGTCTCGACGACATCGGCGATGATCTCGGCGACGCCGAGCTGGATCGCGGTCTCCACGGCGCCGTCGAGCCGTACGACGGAGGCGTCCACGCCGTGTTCGGCGAGGTGCTGGGTGACCAGGCCAGAGAAGGAGGTAGCGACCGTCATGCCGCCGAAGTCCTGCACGTCCTGGGCGGCGCCGGGCCGGGTGGCGTAGCGGAAGGTGGAGCCGGCGAAGCCGAGTTGGAGGATCTCCTCGGCGTCCGCGCCCGAGTCGAGCAGCAGGTCGCGGCCGGTGATGCCGATGTCGAGGCGGCCGGAGCCGACGTAGACGGCGATGTCCCGGGGGCGGAGGAAGAAGAACTCGACGTCGTTCTCGGCGTCGACCAGGACCAGTTCGCGGCGGTCCTTGCGCTGCTTGTAGCCGGCCTCATGCAGCATCGCCGACGCAGGCTCGGACAGTGAACCCTTGTTGGGGACGGCAATGCGCAGCATGGGGTGAACTTCCTTCTCTGATACGGGAGTCGGGTGGTGTGGTGCCGGAGGGCTCAGAGGTGGGCGTAGACGTCGTCCAGGGAGATGCCCCGGGCGACCATCATCACCTGAAGGTGGTACAGCAGCTGGGAGATCTCCTCGGCGGTGCGGTCTGCGCCCTCGTACTCGGCGGCCATCCACACCTCGGCGGCCTCCTCGACGACCTTCTTGCCGATGCTGTGCACGCCCTTGCCGACCAGCTCGGCGGTCCGCGAGGTGGCGGGGTCGCCGGTGGCGGCCTTGTGCTGGAGCTCGGTGAAGAGCTCCTCGAATGTCTTGTTCGCCATGGTGGGGCCTAGCCTACGGGGTCGGGGACTCCGTTCAGCGCCAGGGCTCGGACACCGAGCGCAGCAGTGCCGCGGTGGCCACGGCGGCGGTGGCGGCCTCCTCGCCCTTGTCCTCGTTCGAGCCCTGCAGCCCCGCCCGGTCGAGCGCCTGCTCCTCGTTGTCGCAGGTCAGGACGCCGAAGCCGATGGGGACGCCGGTGTCGACGGTGACCTGGGTGAGGCCCTGGGTGACGCCCTGGCAGACGTAGTCGAAGTGCGGGGTGCCGCCGCGGATGACCACGCCGAGGGCCACGATCGCGTCGTAGCCGCGCCCGGCGAGGACCTTGGACACGACCGGCAGCTCGAAGCTGCCCGGCACGCGCAGCAGCGTCGGCTCGTCGATGCCGAGCCGGTGCAGCGTGCGCAGGGCCCCGTCGACGAGGCCGTCCATCACCTTCTCGTGCCACTGCGCCGCGACGACGGCCACGCGCAGGTCGCGGCAGTTCCTGACGCTCAGTTCCGGGGCACCCTTACCGCTCACGGCTCTCCTCGTTCCATCCTGTTTCGTACGGGTGTTACTGGTTGCCGCAGGGCGAGACGCGGTCGGCGTCCAGCCACGGCAGTTCGTGTCCCATCCGGTCCCGCTTGGTGCGCAGGTAGCGGAGGTTGTGCTCGCCGGCCTGTACGGGCATCGGCTCCCGGCTGGTGACGCGCAGCCCGTGCCGGGTCAGCGCCTCGCTCTTGTCCGGGTTGTTGGTCATCAGCCGCACGCTGCGCACCCCGAGGTCGGCCAGCATCCGGGCGCCGGCCGCGTAGTCGCGGGCGTCGGCGGGCAGGCCGAGTTCGAGGTTGGCGTCGAGGGTGTCGTGGCCGCGCTCCTGGAGCTCGTACGCGCGCAGTTTGGACAGCAGCCCGATGCCGCGCCCCTCGTGTCCCCGCAGGTAGACCACCACACCGCGGCCCTCCTCGGTGACGCGCGCGAGCGAGGCGTTCAGCTGGGGGCCGCAGTCGCAGCGCAGCGAATGGAACACATCGCCGGTCAGGCACTCGGAGTGGACCCTGACCAGGACGTCCTCGCCGTCCCCGAGCTCGCCCTGGACGAGCGCGACATGCTCGACGCCGTCGACGGTCGAGCGGTAGCCGTACGCCCGGAAGTCGCCGAAGGCGGTCGGCAGCCGGGTCTCGGCCTCGCGCCGCACGGTCGGCTCGGAGCCGCTCCGGTACGCGACGAGGTCCTCGATGGAGATGATCGCCAGGCCGTGCTTGCGGGCGAAGGGCACCAGCCCGGGTAGGCGCATCATGGTGCCGTCCTCGGCGGCAATCTCCACGATGGCGGCGGCCGGGCGCAGTCCGGCCAGGCGCGCCAGGTCGACCCCGGCCTCGGTGTGGCCGTTGCGCACGAGGACACCGCCGGGGCGGGCGCGGAGGGGGAAGACGTGGCCGGGGCGCACGAAGTCCGCCGCGGTGGTGGCGGGTTCGGGTCCGGTGCCCTCGGCGAGCAGCCGGAGGGTGGTGGCCCGGTCGGCCGCGGAAATGCCGGTGGTGACCCCGTGCGCGGCGGTGGCGTCGACCGAGACGGTGAACGCGGTGCCCATGGACTCGGTGTTCTGCTCGACCATCTGCGGGAGTTGGAGCCGGTCGAGGTCCTCGGCCTCCATGGGCGCGCAGATCAGCCCGCGGCACTCGGCCATCATGAAGGCGAGGATCTCCGGGGTGGCCTTCTCGGCGGCGACGACGAGGTCGCCCTCGTTCTCCCGGCTCTCGTCGTCCACGACGACGACGGGCCGCCCGGCGGCGATGTCGGCGATGGCCCGCTCGACGGGGTCGAGGCGCAGGTCCTCTTCTTCGTGCCGGCTCTCCATGGCGATCACGGTCATGAGGCGTCCCCTTCGTTCGCTTCTCCACCCGCTCGGCGCAGCAGCGCGCCTCTCGTTGTCGACTGCGGCCCGGCGGCCTCCCGTGCGTCGCTCACAGCAGTGCTCCTTCCAGGGCGGTGGCGCTCGGGCGGGTGCGCAGCCACCAGTCGCGCAGGCCCCACAGGACGAGGCCGAAGTAGACGACGTAGACCAGGCCGGAGAAAGCCAGCCCGCTGCTGAAGGCGAGCGGGACGCCCACGAGGTCGACCAGGATCCAGGCGAGCCAGAACTCGACCAGCCCGCGGGCCTGGGCGACCATCGCGGCGAGGGTGCCGACGAAGATATAGGCGTCCGGCCAGGGGTTCCAGGACAGTTCCGGCACCAGGGTGAACAGCCCGCCGACGGCGAGGGTGCCGGCGACGGTCGCGGCGGCGAGGGTGAGGCGCTCGCGCCAGGTGGCGAACCGTACGGCGATCTCGCCGCCCTCGTCGCGGTGGCCGCGACGCCACTGGCTCCAGCCCCAGACGGCGAGTCCGATGACCAGGAGCTGCTTGCCGACCCCGCCGCTGAGCTGCGCGGACGCATAGGCGCCGACGAGGATGACCCCGGCCAGGAACTGGGCGGGCCAGGTCCAGATGGAGCGGCGCCAGCCCAGCGCGAGGGCGGCCAGGCCGATCGTGTTGCCGATCATGTCGGACCAGATGACGCGCTGGCCGAAGGCCTCGAAGGCCGGGCCGTTCAGCCAGTCGAGGGCGTTCACCGGCCGGTCTCCGGCCGCTCGGCGGCGCGCGGGCCGAGCATCCGCTCCACGTACTTGGCGATGACGTCGACCTCGAGGTTGACCGGGTCGCCGGGGCCCTTGATGCCGAGGGTGGTGAGGGCGAGCGTGGTGGGGATCAGGCTGACAGTGAAGTAGTCGGGGCCGGCGTCGACGACGGTGAGGCTCACGCCGTCGACCGTGATGGAGCCCTTCTCCACGACGTAGCGGGCGAGGCCCTCGGGCAGCGAGACCTTGACGATCTCCCAGTTCTCAGAGGGCTTGCGGTCCACGACGGTGCCGGTGCCGTCGACGTGCCCCTGCACGATGTGCCCGCCGAGCCGGCCGCCGACCGCGGTGGGCCGTTCGAGGTTGACCCGGGAGCCGGTGGTCAGCGCGCCGAGGCTGGAGCGGTCCAGGGTCTCGGCCATCACGTCGGCGGTGAACTCGCCGTCCTGGGCCTCGACCACGGTCAGGCAGACGCCGTTGACGGCGATCGAGTCGCCGTGCCGCGCGCCTTCGGTGACGATCGGGCCGCGCAGCCGGAAGCGGGCGGCGTCGCCGAGCTCCTCGACGGCGACGACCTCGCCCAGCTCTTCCACGATTCCGGTGAACACGTCAGCTCTCCTGAGGGGTGTTGAGGGCGGTGATGCGCAGATCGGGCCCGATGCGTACGGCCTCGGTCAGTTGGAGTCGCAGCGTCTGCGCGATGGTGCCGATTCCGGCGTCGGCCAGCGCGGCAGGTCCCGCGCCGAGCAGGGCGGGCGCGAGATAGCCGGTGACCTGGTCGACCGCGCCCGCGGCGACGAAGGCCCCGGCGAGGGTCGGCCCGCCCTCCAGGAGCACCGAGCGCACGTCGCGCTCGTGCAGGGCGGCCAGCAGGGCGTGGACGGACAGCCCCCGGCCGGGCGCCCTGGGGAGGCGGACGACCGGGGCGAGGCCTTCGAGGTGCGCGGCGTCGGCGTCCTCGGCGACGGCGATCAGGGTGGGCGCGGTGCCGTCGAGGACGCGGGCTCCGGGCTTGACGGCGGTGGCGTTGCTGTCGACGACCACCCGCAGCGGCTGGGTGGTCTCGGACTCCAGGAGCCCGGACTCCCGGGCGCCGAGTTGGGGGTCGTCGGTGCGGGCGGTGCCGGAGCCGACGACGACGGCGTCGGCCTGGGCACGCAGCCGGTGCACGTCGGCGCGGGACTCGGCCGAGCTGATCCAGCGGCTGCTGCCGTCCGACGCGGCGATCCGGCCGTCGAGCGTGGCGGCGTACTTCCACAGCACGAAGGGGCGGCCGCGGCGTACGGAGGTGAGCCAGGCACGGTTGCCTGCCTCGGCCTCCCCGGCCAGCAGCCCGCCCTCGACGCTCACACCGGCCTCACGCAGGGTCCAAGCCCCGCCGGTGGCAGTCGGGTTGGGGTCGGCCACCGCGTAGACGACGCGGGCGATCCCGGCGGCCAGGAGCGCCTGGGCGCAGGGGCCGGTGCGGCCGGTGTGGTTGCAGGGTTCGAGGGTGACGAGGGCGGTTCCGCCGCGGGCCCGGTCCCCGGCCGCGCGCAGCGCCTCGACCTCGGCGTGCGGTCCACCGGCCCGGCGGTGCCAGCCCTCGCCCGCGGGCTGCCCCGCGGCGTCGAGGATCACGCAGCCGACGACCGGGTTGGGGCTGGTGGATCCGAGGCCGCGGGCGGCCAGTTCGATGGCGCGACGCATCGCAGCGGCTTCGGGCGTGGTGGGGGCCACCGGGTCCTCCTGCCTCTTCGGGCACGGACTCCGGGGCTGTCGAGATGACAGAAGCGGGAACTGCGCGTCGGGGCGCCGAGACCGGATCCCGTAGAACCCGCCCGCGGACGGCGGACGGACCGCCGGGAACGGCGGCGCACCGGTGCTTGGCCCGCCGCGCACTGCCTCCCATCCGGACTTTAACCGTCGGTCCAGGAATTTCACCTGGTCAACCGGCCGCTGGCGGCGGACGGGTCGCGGACTGTAACCGCCGGTTCGGACTTTCACCGACCCCGGAGTGCGCTGACGTCACTGGTACCCACCCAGTC
>NZ_LIQY01000172.1 GCF_001418495.1 Streptomyces pathocidini
CCGATGTCGTGCAGCAGCGCCGCCAGCCGCAGCACCAGGTCCGGCTCGCCCTCCTCGAGGTCGATGGCCTGGTCGAGCACGGTCAGCGAGTGCTCGTAGACGTCCTTGTGCCGGTGGTGCTCGTCACGCTCCAGCCGCAGCGCGGGGAGCTCCGGCAGGAAGTGGTCCGCGAGCCCGGTGTCGACCAGGAGCTTCAGGCCCTTCCGGGGGTGGGCGGCGAGGATCAGCTTGTTGAGCTCGTCACGCACCCGCTCCGCCGAGACGATCTCGATACGGCCCGCCATATCCGTCATCGCCCGGATCACCTCCGGCGCGACCTGAAAGTCCAGCTGAGCGGCGAAGCGCGCCGCCCGCATCATCCGCAGCGGGTCGTCCGAGAACGAGTCCTCCGGGGCGCCTGGGGTCTGCAGTACGCGCGAAGCGAGGTTCTCCAGGCCGCCGTGCGGGTCGATGAACTCCTTCTCCGGCAGCGCCACGGCCATCGCGTTGACCGTGAAGTCGCGCCGTACGAGGTCTTCCTCGATCGAGTCTCCGTAGGAGACCTCGGGCTTGCGTGAGGTCCGGTCGTACGCCTCGGACCGGTAGGTCGTCACCTCGATCTGGAAGTTCCGCTTGCGGCAGCCGACCGTGCCGAAGGCGATCCCGACCTCCCACACGCTGTCCGCCCACGGCCGCACGATCTTCAAGACGTCCTCGGGCCGGGCGTCCGTCGTGAAGTCCAGGTCGTTGCCCAGCCGACCCAGCAGCGCGTCCCGTACCGAACCGCCGACCAGTGCCAGGGTGTGACCTGCCTCCCGGAAGCGGCGGGCGAGGTCATCGGCGACGGGGGAGACCCGCAGCAGTTCACTCACGGCACGGCGCTGCGCCTGGCTCAGCGCACTCGCCGGCTGGGCGGTCTGCGCGCTCGGTGAGGTCTGCGGGATGTGGGTGTCATGGTTGGCGTTCGGCACAACAGAACAGGGTACGTGGCCCGGCCGCCCCGAGTGGCCTCACTGCGGGCCGCCGGGCCTTCGCGGTGAAGATCACAGTCTGTTCTCCGGGATGATCAGCTGGAGCACTCCCCAGCACTTCACACCTACGGACCTCGTTACCATTCGGGGACGCACATCCGACGACCACCACCGACTAAGAGGGACGGGCAGCGCGTGGCCGAGGCGGCACAGTTCCAGGGGACGCGATCTGCTCCTGCCCGCCGATGGCTGCGGAGCGCCGCCACGGTGGCACTGAGCGTGCCGCTGCTCACCGGGCTGACGCAGCTCCCCGCCGCCCCGACCGCGCAGGCCGAGTCCACGGCCACGGGCTCCCGCACCGTCGATGTCGCGATCAACTCGCTGACCCCGGTGTCCCCCACGAAGAACGACACGCTGACCGTCAAGGGCACCGTCACCAACGACGGCTCCGCCACCATCACCGGCGGCCGCATCGGCCTCCGTCTCGGCCCCACCCTCAACAGCCGCAGTGCCATCGACACGGCGGCCAAGCGCACCGGGTTCTCCTCCGCGGCCGACGGGAACGAGGTCGGCGGGAAGAACGGCACGGTGAACATCCCGTCACTGCGGGCCGGCGCCAGTGACACCTTCAGCCTCAGCGTCCCGATCGAGGACCTGGACCTGGACGCCCGCGGGATCTACCAGCTGGGCGTCTCGCTCACCGGGCAGACGAAGAACCAGCCGTACCGGCAGGTGCTCGGCATGGAGCGGACCTTCCTGCCCTGGCAGCCCTCCGCGGTCGACCGGAAGACCCGGCTGAGTTTCCTCTGGCCGCTCACGTCCTCCACCCACCTCGCTGCGAAGACCGAATCCGACCCACAGCAGACGCGCATCTTCCGCGACGACTCCCTCGCGGGCGAAATCGCGCCCGGCGGGCGCCTCCAGCAGATGGTGGCCCTCGGCAAGGGGCTCCCGGTCACGTGGGTGGTGGACCCCGACCTGCTGGCGACGGTCGAGGCGATGACCCGCAGCTACAAGATCCAGCAGCCCGACGGCAGCACCGAGGCCGGCAAGAACCAGGCCGTCGCCAAGCAGTGGCTCGACGACCTGCAGAAGGCGGTGGGCAGCCGCGAGGTCGTGGCGCTGCCGTTCGGCGACCCCGACCTCGCGTCCCTCGCCCACCGCGGCAAGGACGTGCCGGGTGCCCTCGGGCACCTGAAGTCGGCCACCGACCTCGCCTCCAAGACGGTCGAGACCATCGTCGGCGTCAAGCCGAGCACCGACTTCGCCTGGCCTGTGGAGGGCGCGATCGACACCTCGGTGGTCGACGTGGCCACCTCTGCCGGCGCGCACAACGTGATCACGCGCAGCGACAGCCTCCACGAGACCGGCGGTCTCCCGTACAGCCCGACCGCCGCGCGCCCGATCGGCCGCGGCAACACAGCGGTGGTGGCGGACTCCCGCCTGTCCAAGGGGTTCGAGGGGGATCTGGCCAGGGCGGAGGAGTCCACGCTCGCGGTGCAGCGGTTCCTCGCCCAGACGCTCATGGTCACCATGCAGGCCCCCGATCGGCAGCGCAGCATCGTCGTCGCCCCGCAGCGCGTCCCCACCGCGGGCCAGGCACGGACGATGGCCGAGGCGATCGCCGGCCTGGCGGACGCCCGCTGGACCGAGCCGCTGGACCTGGGCGACGCGGCGAAGGCCAAACCCGACCCGAGCGCCACGACCCAGGTCCCCGGCCCCGGCTCGTACCCGGGCTCGCTCCGCCGCGAGGAACTGCCGACCCGGACCTTCCAGGACATGCAGCGGGCACAGAACTCGCTCGACCGCTTCAAGGTCATCCTGTCCCAGAAGGACCGCGTGGTGACCCCCATCGGCAACGCGATCATGCGCCAGATGTCCGCCTCCTGGCGTGGCGACGCACAGGACGCCACCGCCTACCGGGACTCCGTGCAGGGCTACCTCACCGATCTCAGCCGCGAGGTCCAGCTCGTCCAGAAGTCGACGCAGACGCTGTCGGGCCGCAGCGCGACGATTCCGGTGACCGTACGGAACAACCTGGTCCAGGGTGTCGAGGGCATGAAGCTGGTCCTCCAGTCCAGCCAGCCCAACCGGCTCGAGGTCGATGAGGAGCAGACCGTCAGGATCGAGGGCGGTCACAGCCAGTCGGTGAAGTTCGACACCACGGCCAACGCGAACGGCACGGTGTGGGTGACCGCTCGGCTCTACGCCAAGGACGGCACGCCCTACGGTGCTCCGATGCGGTTCAAGGTGAAGGTCACCGAGATCACCTCGACCGTGATGCTCGTCATCGCCGGCGGCGTCCTGCTGCTCGTACTCGCCGGAATCCGCATGTACACCCAGCGCAAGCGCGCCGCCCGCAACGCCTTGGAGGCGTCGCTCCAGGAGTCGGCGGCCGCTCCCGGCGCTCCGCGCGAGCCCGCGCCAGGCGAGCAGCAGGGTGATGTGGTGCCTGACACCGAACCGGAAAGCGGCGACGCGTCCGGCGCGGGTGAGAAAGTGGACCGTTGAGCGATTTCGGGGCCGGCCGGCCCGGGACGATGAGGTGGGGTAGCGATGAACGCGCCGTACGACGGTGAGCGCGGCCAGGGCCCGGGAAGTGACCCGGCCGGCCAGGCGCCGCCCCCTGCGGACCCGTATGTTCAGGACGCCTACGCCCACGACCCATACGGCATCCAGGACCCCACGGCACAGGACCCGGTGACCGAGGCGCTGTACGACCGCTCGGCACACCCGCCGCCGCCCCCGGGCACCTACCCGGACCGGCAGCCGCTCTACCGGCAGCCCCCGGCTCCGCAGAACGCCCCCGACCCGCAGCTGTGGGCCCGGACCCCGGCTCCCGAGCCGGACGGCCCCTCCCGCGCCCTGCCGTACGGCGACGACCCCGCGACCACCCAGTTCGTGGGCGTCGACGACCTGGTCGGGCAGGCTCCGGAAGAGCGCCCGGCCGAGCAGGACGCGTTCGCCCACCTCTACCGCGACCAGCGGCAGCCGTACGAGGCACAGCGCCCCGTCCAGTCGGCCGCGCAGGCCGTGGAAGAGGCGCCGGAAGCGCCCGAGCCGACTCCCGCGCCCGCCCCGAAGCGCTCAGGCGGCCGTGCGAGCAGCATCCTCAGATCCAGCGCGCTGATGGCAGCCGGCACGATCGTCTCGCGCATCACCGGCTTCCTGCGCACTCTGGTCATCGCCGCGGCGATCGGCGTGGGCACGCTGAACGACACCTACCAGGTCGCCAACACCCTGCCGACGATGATCTACATCCTGGTCGGCGGCGGCGCGCTCAACGCGGTCTTCATCCCGCAGTTGGTGCGCGCCATGAAGAACGACGACGACGGTGGCGAGGCCTACGCCAACCGCCTGCTGACCCTGGTCGTGGTGCTGCTCGCCGGAGTCACCACGGTCTGCGTGCTGGGCGCCCCGCTCTTCATCCGCATGATGTCGACGCAGTTCGCCTCGGACCCGGCTCAGATGGACGTGGCAGTCGCCTTCGCCCACTACTGCCTGCCGACCATGTTCTTCATGGGCGTGCACGTGGTGCTCGGCCAGATCCTCAACGCGCGGGGCCGCTTCGGCGCGATGATGTGGACCCCGGTCCTGAACAACATCGTCGTCATCGCCACCTTCGGTGCCTTCATCTGGGCCTTCGGCGGCTTCACGGCGAGCGGGGTCAGCGCCGAAACGGTCACCCCCGAGGGCATCCGGCTGCTGGGCATCGGCACGCTGCTCGGCCTCACCGTCCAGGCCCTGGCCATGGTCCCGTACCTGCGGGACGCGGGCTTTCGCATCCGGCCGCGGTTCGACTGGCGCGGCCACGGCCTCGGCAAGGCCCTCGGGCTCGCCAAGTGGACCTTCTTCTTCGTCCTCGCCAACCAGCTCGGCATGGTCGTGGTGACCCAACTCGCCACCTGGGCCGGCTCGGTCGCGGAGGGCGAGGGCTACACCGGCACCGGCATCACCGCGTACAACTACGCGCTGCTGCTGTGGCAGATGCCGCAGGCGATCATCACCGTCTCCGTCATGACCGCCGTGCTGCCCCGCATCTCCCGGGCCGCCCACGACCAGGATGCCCCGGCCGTCCGCGACGACATCTCCTACGGGCTGCGCACCTCGGCGGTCGCGATCGTGCCCTGCGCCTTCGCCTTCCTCGCCCTCGGCGTCCCGATGGCGACCCTGCTGTACGCGGGCTCCGGCGAGGAGGGTGCCCGCAACATCGGCTACGTGCTGATGGCGTTCGGCCTCGGACTGATCCCGTACTCGGTGCAGTACGTCGTGCTCCGCGGTTTCTACGCCTACGAGGACACCCGCACGCCCTTCTACAACACGGTCATCGTGGCGGCCGTCAACGCCGTCGCCTCCGCCCTGTGCTTCCTCGTCCTCCCCTCCCGGTGGGCCGTCGTCGGTATGGCCGCCTCCTACGGGCTCGCCTACGCGATCGGCGTGGGCGTCGCGTGGAGCCGGCTGCGCAAGCGGCTGGGCGGTGATCTGGACGGCTCCCTTGTCCTGCGCACGTACGCCCGCCTGACGGGTGCCAGCCTGCCCGCTGCGCTGGTCGCCGGAGCGGTGGCGTACGGGATCACCCAGGGCCTGGGGAGCGGCGCCACGGGCTCGCTGGCGGCCCTGGCCGGCGGCGGGATCGCGCTGCTCGGTGTGTTCTTCGTGGCGGCCAAGCGCATGCGGATCGAGGAGCTGACGGCCATGGTCGGGATGGTCCGGGGCCGGCTGGGCCGCTGAGGCCGAGCACAACCATCGCCCGCCACCGTGTGTCGTGCATAGCGGCGGACTGTGGGCACAATTGTCTTTGCTGTGGTGCGAGAGCGTGCAACGGATGGGGAGGCAGGAGCGACGGTGGCGGAACGGAGCACGGCAGCCGTCGACGTGGCCGACAGCGGCGGCGATGAGCCGCTGACCGCCCAGGCGGACAAGGCCACGGCCGACGGGGTGGACACCCAGGACAGGCCCGGCACGGACGCGGATGCCGCCGGCGCCGCGCCGAGCCCGAGCGACGGCAGAAATTCCGCGGCCACCGGGCCCGACGTGGAGCCGCCGGAATTGCACAGCGGCCACAAGCTCGCCCGCCGTTACCGCCTCGAGGAGTGCGTCACCCGTCTGGAGGGATTCAGCAGCTGGCGTGCCGTCGACGAGAAGCTCCGCCGCGCCGTCGGAGTGCACGTCCTGCCCGCCGACCACCCGCGGGCCCGCCCGGTGCTCGCCGCCGCCCGCTCCGCCGCCCTTCTCGGCGACCCCCGCTTCGTCCAGGTCCTCGACGCCGTCGAGGAGAACGACCTTGTCTACGTCGTCCACGAGTGGCTGCCCGACGCGACCGAGCTCACCACGGTGCTCGCCTCCGGGCCACTGGAGCCCCACGACGCGTACCAGCTCGTCAGCCAGGTCTCCCAGGCGATGTCCGCCGCCCACCGCGAGGGTCTGGCACACCTGCGCCTGACCCCCAGCTCCGTACTGCGCACCGAATCCGGCCAGTACCGCATCCGCGGGCTCGCGGTCATGGCCGCGCTCCGCGGCATCAAGACGGACCATCCGCAGCGCACCGACACCGAGGCGATCGGCGCGCTCCTCTACGCCGCGCTGACGCGCCGCTGGCCCTACGAGGAGCACGCCTACGGGCTGTCCGGCCTGCCCAAGGGTGTCGGGCTGATCCGCCCCGACCAGGTGCGGGCAGGAGTCCACCGCGGGCTCGCCGACCTCGCCATGCGCGCCCTGGTCAACAACGGCGCCACCCCGTCACGGCAGGAACAGCCCTGCACCACGCCCGAGGAGCTGGCCAAGGCAGTCGCCGCGCTGCCGCGTATCCGCCCTCCGGAGCCTTCCTTCGCCCGCCCCTCGTACCAGCCCACGGCCTACCAGCAGGGCGCCTACCGCCAGCCGCCGAACCGGACCGGTGCCGCTGCCCCCAGCCGGCCCGTCCCGGTTCCTCCGCCGCCGCTGGAGAGCCGTACGGGCAAGATCCTCAAGTGGACGGTCGCGGCCCTGCTCATCGCGGCGCTCGGGCTGGGCAGTTGGCAGCTCGCGGACACGCTGATGGACCAGGAGAACCAGTCCGACGACTCGGGCAGGGCACAGGCCTCCGGGGACGGCGAGGGGAAGCGGAAGGACCCGGGGTCCCCGCTGAAGATCGCCGACGTGACCGAGTTCTCCCCGCTGGCGTCCCCCGTAGCCTCGGGCAAGGTCGGCAACACCGTCGACGGTGACGCGGGCACCGCCTGGATCACCCCGCGCTACGAGGGCTACGCGAACTTCGGCAACCTTCCGCAGCGGGCACAGGGCAGTGGTCTCATCGTCGACCTGGGCAGCGTCAAGGACGTGTCCGGGCTCGACATCGGCATGTACCGCGAAGGCCAGAAGGTCGAGGTGCTCGCGGCGGACGGGTCCGCTGCCGCACCGACGGCCCTGGACGACTTCTCCCAGCGGCTCACCAAGCCGGCCACCGCCGGGCGCTCCCTCAAGACGACCCTCGACAAGCCGGTGCGGACGCGATACGTACTGATCCACATCACCGAACTCCCCTCGGACGGGTCGGGCAGCGGATACCGCGGCGGGGTCTCGGAGATCAGGATCACGGGCTGATCGTCGGCCCAACGACGAAGGGGAGGGCCCGAGTTGGACGACGCCATCAGCGGCGCCGTAAGCGACCAGGACCTCCTTGACCGCCATGTGGCGGGGGACCTGGAGGCGTTCGGGGAGATAGTCCGGCGTCACAGGGATCGGCTCTGGGCAGTCGCCCTGCGCACTCTCGGCGACCGCGAGGAAGCCGCCGACGCCGTCCAGGACGCGCTGATCTCTGCCTATCGGGCGGCCCACACCTTCCGTGGCCAGTCCGCCGTCACGACCTGGCTGCACCGCATCACCGTCAACGCCTGCCTGGACCGGATCCGCAAGGCGGCCTCCCGGCGCACGTCTCCCATCGCGGAGACCGATCGCCTCGACCAGCTCCTCGAGCCCCACGAGTCCGCGGCGGCACCCGCCGAGCGCGGTCTCCTCCACCGGGAACTGATCCAGGCCCTCGCCACCCTCCCGGCCGAGCAGCGCGCGGCGCTCGTCCTCGTCGACATGCAGGGCTATCCGGTCGCGGAGGCCGCCCAGATCCTCGACGTGCCAGTCGGGACCGTGAAGAGCCGCTGTGCGCGCGGGAGAGCCCGGCTGGTGCCGATGCTCGCCCATCTGCGAGGCGGCGAGGGGAATGATCCGCCCCCGGGTGAGGGAAGGAACCGGACGCAGGGGCCATCCGTCCCAGCGGCAGGATCTACGAGCACAGATGCCGTGAAAGGCGGAGGTGGGCGAGCATGACATCCTCGGCCGACACGGATCAGCACCCGGACGTCGCGGAGATCTCCGCCCTCACCGAAGGCCGGCTCCGGCCGGACCTGGCCACCGAAGTACGCGATCACCTGGCGGACTGCGAGCTGTGCGCCGAGGTCCGTGAATCCCTCGACGAGATCCGCTCGCTGCTCGGGAGCCTGCCGGGCCCGGCGCGGATGCCCGCCGACATCGCCGGCCGCATCGACGCGGCCCTCGCCGCCGAGGCTCTGCTGGACTCGACAGCGCCGCCGGCTGTTTCACGTGAAACCGAGAGCCGGACCGGTCGAGGCAGCTCTGCATCGAGTCCCGACGCCCCCGTTTCACGTGAAACCGCGCCTCCCGTCTGCGAGACCGCGTCTCCGAGCCGACCCCATGGGCATCCCAAGGCCGCCACAGGGCCCGGTCGCCCTGGCGCTCGCCGTCGCTGGCGTACGGCGGTCTTCGGCGCGGCGTGCGCGGTGGCGGTGGCAGCTCTCGTCGGGGTGGCCGTACAGGCCTTCAACCCAGCGGGGAGCGACCGCACCTCCACAGCCCAGGGCGCCGACGTCAAGGCGGACAGCGGTTCCTCCACCACTGACCTCAGCGCCCGGGTGGACCGCCTCCTCGCCGCGTCCCCGAAGGCAGAGAAAGCCCCCTCGGGCGGGGTCACGGCCGAGTCCAACCGGAATCGGACGATGCGGGGGTCCGCCGTCACCGTCCCCACCTGTGTGCGAGCCGGGATCGGCCGGACCGATGCCCCGCTGGCGGCTGAGCGGATGCCCTACCGGGGCGCCGACGCCTATCTCGTCGTGCTGTCGCATGTCGCTGACGCCCAGCGGGTCGACGTCTTCGTGGTCGACTCCTCCTGCACCACCAAGACCCCTCAGGGCCCGGGTGAGGTTCTGCTGAGAGACGTCTACAAGCGGGGATGAGCCTCACAGCGTGCGCCGGTCCGCGCCGGGAATGCCAGCCCCGTAGGATCCGTTGGGTGGGATGTGAGTCCCCCATGGACCCAGAAGGCAGTCGGCAGAGACGAGGAAGACACCCGTGAGCGACGTCCGTAACGTGATCATCATCGGCTCCGGGCCGGCGGGATACACCGCGGCGCTGTACACCGCGCGCGCCTCCCTGAAGCCTCTCGTCTTCGAGGGCGCCGTCACCGCCGGCGGTGCGCTGATGAACACCACCGAGGTGGAGAACTTCCCCGGCTTCCGCGACGGCATCATGGGTCCGGACCTGATGGACAACATGCGAGCCCAGGCCGAGCGCTTCGGTGCCGAGCTCATCCCCGACGACATCGTCGCGGTCGACCTGGCGGGTGAGATCAAGACCGTCACCGACTCGGCCGGAACCGTCCACCGCGCCAAGACCGTGATCGTTACGACCGGCTCGCAACACCGCAAGCTGGGCCTGCCGCGCGAGGACGAGCTGTCCGGCCGCGGGGTCTCCTGGTGCGCCACCTGCGACGGGTTCTTCTTCAAGGACCAGGACATCGCCGTGGTGGGCGGCGGCGACACCGCGATGGAGGAGGCGACCTTCCTCTCCCGCTTCGCCAAGTCGGTCACCATCGTGCACCGCCGCGACGCCCTCCGCGCCTCCAAGGCCATGCAGGAACGCGCCTTCGCCGACCCGAAGATCTCCTTCGCCTGGGACAGCGAGGTCGCCGAGATCCACGGTGACCAGAAGCTCTCCAGCCTGACCCTGCGCAACACCAAGACCGGCGAGCAGTCCGAGCTCGCGGTGACCGGGCTGTTCATCGCGGTCGGCCACGACCCGCGCACCGAACTGTTCAAGGGCCAGCTGGAGCTCGACGCCGAGGGCTACCTCAAGGTCGAGGCCCCCTCGACCAGGACCAACCTCCCGGGCGTCTTCGCCGCCGGTGACGTGGTCGACCACACCTACCGCCAGGCCATCAGCGCCGCGGGCACCGGGTGTTCGGCGGCTCTGGACGCCGAACGGTTCCTGGCCGCGCTGAGCGACACGCGGCCCTCGGAGCCCGAGAAGGCCGCAGCGGCCCTCTGACACTGACCTTCCCCCTACGCAACGACCGACTAGGAGAGACCGCCATGGCCGGCCCCCTCAAGAACGTGACCGACGCATCCTTCGACGAGGACGTCCTCAAGAACGACAAGCCCGTGCTCGTCGACTTCTGGGCTGCCTGGTGCGGCCCATGCCGCCAGATCGCCCCGTCCCTCGAGGCGATCGCGGCCGAGCACGGCGACAAGATCGAGATCGTCAAGCTGAACATCGACGAGAACCCGGCCACGGCCGCCAAGTACGGCGTCATGTCGATCCCGACGCTGAACGTCTACCAGCACGGCGAGGTGGCCAAGACCATCGTCGGTGCCAAGCCGAAGGCCGCCATCGTCCGCGACCTCGAGGACTTCATCGGCTGACGCCCGCGCCGTTTCACGTGAGGCCCGCCTTCTCTTGAGGGCGGGCCTGTTCCCGTCTCCGCGGCCGGACTGCCCGTTCTCCCGGGCGGTTCAGAGCGGTCGGAGGGCGGGTTCCTTCTGGACGGCGCCGAGCAGCCGGTCCAGCGCCAGCTCGACATCCTCCTTCCAGGAGATCGTGGTCCGCAGTTCCAACCTCAACCGCGGGAAGCGGTGGTGGGGGCGGACGGTCTTGAAGCCGACCGCCAGGAGGTGCTCAGCGGGCAGCACACACGCCGGCTCCTTCCAACGGGTGTCCCCGAAGGCCTCGATCGCCTTGAACCCCCTTCGGAGGAGATCCTTCGCCACGGTCTGCACCATGATGCGGCCGAGCCCCTGCCCCTGGTAGCCGGGCATGATCCAGGCCGTCATCAGCTGAACGGCATCGGGCGACACCGGGCTCGTGGGAAAGGCCATGGACCGCGGTACGTAGGCGGGGGGCGCGTACAGGACGAACCCCACGGGTACCTCGTCGACGTACACCACGCGGCCGCAGGATCCCCATTCGAGCAGCACCGCGGAGATCCAGGCTTCCTTCTCCAGCGCCGGGTGGCCTGCCTTCGCCGCGGCTTCCCCGCTGACCGGGTCGAGTTCCCAGAAGACGCAGGACCGGCAGCGCTTGGGGATGTCCGGAAGATTGTCCAGTGTGAGCGGTACGAGCCGACGCCCCATTCAGCCAGTCCTCACTTCCCTAACCTGCCGCTCCACGAGCGGCCGCCGACGCTCCCCGTTCCCTGAGGAGGTCGCCGACGGAATCCCCGAACGCATCGTATCCACGTGGCGATTCCACCGATACCGCAATAAAGCAAAGGGCGAGCCGTGTCCCGGTGACCGAGACCTCAAGAGAGTCCCAACGCCACTCCGGCACCACGGCCCGCCCTCAGCAGGGGAGGAAGCGGGGAGTTCACTCCCCGTCTTGCTCTTCTGCCTCCTCGGAGAGCTTCTCTCCCAGCACGCGCCCCTCGCCGGGAGCCATCGAGCCGAGGATCCGCTCGAGATCCTCTATCGAGGCGAACTCGACGACGATCTTCCCCTTCTTCTGCCCCAGGTCCACCTTCACCCGGGTCTCGAAGCGGTCCGACAGCCGGGAGGCAAGGTCGTTGAGGGCGGGGGACAACCTGGTTCCTGCCCGGGGCCCCTTGGTCTTCGGAACGCTGCTGGGCTGGGAGCCCATCAAGGTCACAATCTCCTCGATGGCCCGAACCGACAGCCCTTCGGCCACGATCCGGTGCGCCAGCCGATCCTGGGCTTCGGAGTCCTCGACCGACAGCAACGCGCGGGCGTGCCCCGCCGAGAGCACCCCGGCTGCCACCCGGCGCTGGACCGAGGGGGACAGCTTCAGCAACCGCAGTGTGTTGGAGACCTGGGGACGCGAGCGTCCGATGCGGTCGGCCAGCTGGTCGTGGGTGCAGTTGAAGTCCTTGAGAAGCTGGTCGTAGGCCGCGGCCTCTTCCAGCGGGTTCAGCTGCGCCCGGTGCAGGTTCTCCAGCAGCGCGTCGAGCAGGAGCTTCTCGTCGTCGGTCGCCCGGACAATCGCCGGGATCCGCTCCAGACCGGCCTCACGGCACGCCCGCCAGCGGCGCTCACCCATGATGAGCTCATACCGCTCGGCGCCCAACTGCCGTACGACGACCGGCTGGAGAAGGCCGACCTCCTGAATGGAGGTGACCAGTTCCGCCAGCGCGTCCTCGTCGAACACCTCACGCGGCTGACGGGGGTTGGGCGTGATGGAGTCCAGCGGCAGTTCCGCGAAGTGCGCCCCGCTGGGCTGCTCTTCGGCCGCCGGCGCGACCTGCTCCTCGACCGGGAGAATCTCCGCCTCGGGGGAGACACCGCTCCTGGGCAGGGTGGCCACCTTGGCCGCAGCCACTCCACGGTCCGCCGGGATCACCGGTACGGCTGCCGGGGAGGTGGCCCCGACACCCACGGCCGGGGAGACGCTGCCCGGTCCCTGCGGAGCCGCGGGAATCAGAGCGCCGAGCCCGCGGCCCAGCCCCCTACGTCGTTCACTCACTACGTCCCTCCGACATGCTCTGCTGCTCCTGCTGAGTGTTCTGGCCCGCGATGTGCGGGTGCTGGGGGTCGTACTGCACACCCACTCCGCGCAGGGCGATCTCCCGGGCCGCTTCGAGGTACGAGAGCGAGCCACTGGAGCCAGGATCATAGGTGAGGACGGTCTGCCCGTAGCTGGGCGCCTCGGAAATCCGGACCGACCTCGGAATGCTCGTCCGCAGCACCTCGCCGCCGAAGTGGCTGCGCACCTCGTCCGCCACTTGGGAAGCGAGCCGGGTCCTGCCGTCGTACATGGTCAGCAGGATGGTCGAGACGTGCAGTTCGGGGTTGAGATGGCCCCGCACCAGATCGACGTTGCGCAGCAACTGCCCGAGGCCTTCGAGCGCGTAGTACTCGCACTGGATCGGGATCAGCACCTCCGCACCGGCGACCAGAGCGTTCACGGTGAGAAGGCCGAGCGAGGGCGGGCAGTCGATCAGGATGTAGTCCAGGGGCTGTTCGTAGCCCTGGATCGCCTTCTGGAGTCGGCTTTCCCGTGCGACGAGGGAGACGAGCTCGATCTCGGCGCCGGCCAGGTCGATGGTGGCGGGGGCGCAGAAGAGCCCCTCCACATCGGTCACCGGCTGCACGACCTCGGAGAGCGGCTTACTCTCGACCAACACGTCGTAGATCGAGGGCACTTCGGCGTGGTGGTCGATGCCCAGGGCCGTTGAGGCGTTCCCCTGCGGGTCCAGGTCGATCACCAGAACCCGTGCGCCGTGCAGGGCAAGTGAGGCTGCGAGATTGACCGTTGTCGTGGTCTTGCCGACCCCGCCCTTCTGGTTGGCGACCACCATCACCCGGGTCTGTTCAGGCCGTGGCAGACCCTCGCCCGCGCGCCCGAGCGCTTCAACCGCCAGTTGGGCGGCTCGACCGATGGGCGTGTCGTCCATCGGGGGAGGCGTTTCACGTGAAACATCCTCCCCCGCCGATTCGGTACGGGGACCGGGGACCGGATCGGTCATCGGTCCCGCGATGTTGGCGTCGGACCGCAAGGATTCACTCTCCTCGACTTCAGGCTCGCAATGAACAGAGCCTGCCATGCTTTCGGGGTCGTGAACCAGCGAGGCCCGTTCTCCTGTGGATGAATCCGTACCCGCAGACCGATTCTGCGGTACGGGATGCACCCCCCGAGACGGAATAGTAAGGTCCCGCGATCCGGCGGCTGCCCGACCGCGGCTGATGATCCCATGCAGCAGTGAGCGACGTTTCACGTGAAACACGATGCACGGACTGAATCCCCTACGCCGTCACGACACTCCGATTTGGGTAGTTTTGCCAGCTTGTATGGAGCATTGGGCAGACTGGTCAGCGTCGCCGACGGGCCCGTCCCGTACGGGCGGCCTTGGCTCGCTTCGCGGCGAAGCGCACGCCGCCGGGGCTCTCGCCCACCTCGACGCGTACGACCGTCGAGGGCGGATCCACGACGCCCTCGCCGACGTGGAAGACGGATGACTCGACGACTCCGAGCTTGCTGAGCGCGGCGCGCGCGCCCTTCAGCTCCTCCTCGGCCGTGTCCCCCTTGAGGGCCAGCATCTCGCCGTAGGGCCGCAGCAGCGGAACGCCCCAGCCGGCCAAGCGGTCCAGCGGGGCCACGGCGCGTGCCGTCACCACATGCACCGGGGGCAGCTTCCCCAGCACCTCCTCGGCGCGGCCACGTACCACCATGACGTGATCCAGGCCGAGCAACTCGACAACTTCCTCAAGGAAGTTCGTCCGCCGGAGCAGCGGCTCCAGCAGAGTGATCCGCAGATCCGGGCGCACCAAGGCCAGGGGGATGCCCGGCAGGCCCGCGCCTGAGCCCACATCGCACACCGAGACGCCCTCGGGCACGGCTTCGGACAGCACCGCGCAGTTGAGCAGATGGCGTTCCCAGAGCCTGGGCACCTCACGCGGCCCGATCAGGCCACGCCTCACCCCTGCGTCGGCGAGCAGCTCGCCGTATCGGACGGCCTCCGGGAAGCGATCACCGAAAACCGCCTCTGCCTGTTGGGGCGCCGGTGGGAGCTCCGCTGCCTCCGTCACGAGTCCGTCCTTCCGTCCATACGTCGCGGGCTGACTGTCGGGCTGAAAAGTTCGGCCCCGCCTGGGATCAGGCGGGGCCGTGAACACCGGGATCCGGTTCCGGTCAGGCCGGGAGGACGACGACGCAGCGCTGGGGCTCCTCGCCCTCGGACTCGCTGCGCAGCCCCGCCGCCGCGACCGCGTCGTGGACGACCTTGCGCTCGAAGGGCGACATCGGCTCCAGCTTCACCGGCTCGCCGCTGCCCTGCACCTCCTGGACCGCCTTGGCGCCGAGCTCCGCGAGCTCCTCGCGCTTGCGAGCCCGGAAGCCGGCGATGTCCAGCATCAGCCGGCTGCGGTCGCCGGTCTCACGGTGCACCGCGAGCCGGGTGAGCTCCTGGAGCGCCTCCAGCACCTCGCCGTCCCGGCCCACCAGCTTCTGCAGGTCGCGGCTGGTCGAGTCGCTGATGATCGAGACCGAGGCCCGGTCGGCCTCGACATCCATGTCGATGTCGCCGTCGAGATCCGCGATGTCCAGCAGGGCCTCGAGGTAGTCGGCCGCGATCTCCCCCTCCTGCTCGAGGCGGGTCAGGGTGTCCGCACCCTCGGCGGCAGGGGTCGTGCCTTCCGTCACTGGAGGGCCTCCTTACTTCTTGGACGGGTGCTTGGGCCGCTGCTGGCCCTTGCGCTGTCCGGACTTGGCGTTACGGGAAGAGGAGCCACCGGACTCGCCGGACGGCTTCGCCTCATCGGACGGCTTCGGCTCATCGGCGTCCTCGGCCGACTGCTTCTTCAGCGAGGGCTGCTCGGTGGAGTCGTCGGACGCGGCGTCCTTGGTGGTCTGTGCGGCGCCGGACTGGCGCTTGGCCTTGCTCTGGCGCTTCGGCTGCTGACGGCCCGCCCGGGCGGCCTCGGCGGCCTTCTTCGCCTCGACCTCGGCGGGGTCCTCCTTGAGCTTGCCCTTGGCGCGCAGCCGCTCCTGGCGCTCCTTGAACGCAAGGCTGCCCGGCGTGGGGTTCCGGTGGATCACGTACATCTGCTGGCCCATGGTCCACACGTTGGTGGTCAGCCAGTAGACGAGGACACCGACGGGGAAGTTGATACCGAAGACGGCGAACATGATGGGGAAGACGTACATCAGCATCTTCTGCTGCTGCATGAACGGCGTCTTCACCGTGAGGTCGACGTTCTTGGTCATCAGCTGGCGCTGCGTGTAGAACTGCGACAGCGACATCAGAACGATCATGATGACCGTGACGACCCGGACGTCGGTCAGCGTGGCACCGAGCGAACCGACCTTGTCGGCGCTGTCCAGGAACTTCGAGGCGATCGGGGCACCGAAGATCTTGGCGCTCCGCGCGCTGTCGACGAGGTCCTGGTTCATCACGCCGACGGCCTTGTCGTTCGCGATGTGGTTGAGGACCTGGTAGAGCGAGATGAAGAACGGCGACTGCGCCAGGATCGGGAGGCAGCTCGAGAGCGGGTTGGTACCCGTCTCCCGATAGAGCTTCATCATCTCCTCGGACTGGCGCTGCTTGTCGTTCTTGTAGCGCTCCTGGATCGCCTTCATCTTCGGCTGGAGCGCCTGCATGTTCCGCGTCGCCTTGATCTGCTTCACGAAGAGCGGGATCAGGCAGATACGGATCAGGATCACCAGCGAAACGATGGACAGACCCCAGGCCAAGCCGCCGTCCTTGTCGAAGACAAGGCTGTACAGCGAATGGAACTGGACGATGATCCAGGAAACTGCGGTATAGAGAGGACCGAGGATCGTGTCCACGAATCAGGCTCCTTGGGCGTTGGGCTGAGTCTCGGGCTGTCCCGTCGGCGGGTTGGCGGAGCTTTCGCTCCACCGGTTGCGGAGCCGCTGGTGCCAGACCGGATGCTTCCGGGGAGGAACGTGGTCGACGCCACCGAGCGACCACGGGTTGCAGCGCAGGATGCGCCAAGCGGTCAAGGCCGTGCCCTTGACCGCGCCGTGCACGTCGATGGCCTGGTAGCCGTAGTGCGAGCACGACGGGTAGTACTTGCAGACCGGCCCGAGGAGCGGGCTGATGGTCCACTGGTACAGCTTGATCAACCAGAGCAGCGGGTACTTCATCGCTGCGCCCTCCCGTGGGCTTCGCCGTTGGAGGCGCTCCCGTCGAAGGGGGAAGTGCCCCCGCCGAGCAGCCGCTGCAGCGCGGTGTCCAGGTCGCGGGCCAGCTGGTGGTGGTCCGCCTCGCCGGCACCGGGCAACGCCCGCACGACAACCAGGCTACCTGCGGGCAGCAGAGCGAGCCGGTCCCGTACGAGGTGACGCAGTCGCCGCTTCACGAGGTTGCGGACGACGGCGCCGCCGACGGCCTTGCTCACGACGAAACCCGCACGTGCCGGGGGAGCGTTCTCCCCAGACGCATGCGGGTCCGTACCCCTCTGCTCGGTGGAGGGGGCGCTTCGATAGTGGACGACGAGGAGAGGGCGCCCGGCCCTGCGTCCTCGGCGTACCGCGGCCGCAAAGTCCTCGCGCCGCCTCAGCCGATGCTCGGTAGGCAGCACTGCATGGACCTTGAGGTCAGGCTGCTCAGGCCGACAGACGCGCGCGACCCTTGCCACGGCGGGACGCGAGGATCGCGCGACCGGCGCGGGTGCGCATACGCAGACGGAAGCCGTGGGTCTTCGCGCGGCGGCGGTTGTTCGGCTGGAAGGTGCGCTTGCTCACTCGGGGGCTCCAGAAATGAATCGTGTGGTGCGGGACATCGCCTGGCTGTCACCGTGCGCCCACGAGTAGCTCGCAATACGCCCGAGTGCACCGCTTCTTGATCACGGACCGTGATCCATGCCCATCGGAGGCAGGCGGCAGCAGCCATCGACAACTCGACCTGGTCACGGTACGCGCGGCTACGCCATCCGGTCAAACCGGCGATCAGGGGGGACACGCGTCCCCGCCACAGCCTCCCGACTACGGCCCAGGCCATGCACCATGGCACATTCATGCACACCCTGTGGACAACGACTTGAACCACGTGCGTCGCCCTGACTACCGTGACTGAACTCCGTTTCCTTCCCGCCCGTCCCGAGAACCACACATTCGTGGGACCTGTCGGCGCCACCCCCCACCCAGCGAGTGAGAGAGCGTGCCCTGTGGCTGACGTACCTGCCGATCTTGCCGCAGTGTGGCCACGCGTGCTCGACCAGCTCCTCGGGGAAGGCCATGGGATCGAGGCGAAGGACCAGCGCTGGCTCAAGGACTGCCAGCCCCTGGTCCTGGTGGCCGGGACGGCCGTGCTGGCCGTCCCCAACGAGTACGCCAAGGGCGTGCTGGAGGGCCGGCTCTCCCCGCTGATCAGCGATGCGCTGAGCCGCGAGTGCAACCAGCCCGTGCGCCTGGCGGTCACGGTCAGCGCCGCCGAGACCGCGCCGCCCGCGCCCGCCGCACCGCAGAACCCAGTGCCCCAGCAGCCGCGCTACGACGAGCCGCCCCACCCCGAGCCCCCGCGCGACCACGACCGCGTCCCTCCACGCGACCACGGCCAGGAGCGGGCCCGCGTACTCGACCAGGACCGGAACCGGGACGCGTACGAGGGCTACGACGGGTACGACTCCTATGGGCGCCCGGGGGACCAGATGCCCACCGCTCGCCCCGCCTACCCCGAGTACCAGCAGAGCAGGCCCGAGCCCGGCGCCTGGCCGCGGACGCCCGGCGGTATGGGCGGAGGCGGGCCGCGCGACGACTACGGCTGGCAGCAGCAGCGGCTCGGCGGCTTCCCCGAGCACGACCCGTACGCTTCGCCGCGCGGCGCTTCCCAGCAGGAGCGGCCCCAGCGCTACGACGAGCCGCAGCGGCCGCCGGCCCTCCAGGGCGACTACCGCTCCCCGGCCGGGGAGCACCCGCCGTACGAGCAGCAGCGGCGCGACATCCCGGAGCAGGGCACGGGCCGCTCGCACACCGGCCACTCCCGCCCGGGCTCCTCGCACCCCGGTGGCTCCCACGGCGGGCCGCCCGCGCCCAGCGGTGCTCCCGGGCCGCTCGCCGCGCAGCCCGCGCCCGCCACGGGTCCGGGGGAGCCGACCGCGCGGCTGAACCCGAAGTACCTCTTCGACACCTTCGTCATCGGCGCGTCCAACCGCTTCGCGCACGCGGCCGCCGTCGCGGTCGCCGAGGCGCCGGCCAAGGCGTACAACCCCCTGTTCATCTACGGGGAGTCGGGGCTGGGGAAGACCCACCTGCTGCATGCGATCGGGCACTACGCGCGCAGCCTCTACCCCGGCACGCGGGTGCGGTACGTGAGCTCCGAGGAGTTCACCAACGAGTTCATCAACTCCATCCGCGACGGGAAGGCGGACGCGTTCCGCAAGCGCTACCGCGACATGGACATCCTCCTGGTCGACGACATCCAGTTCCTCGCGAGCAAGGAGTCGACGCAGGAGGAGTTCTTCCACACGTTCAACACGCTGCACAACGCCAACAAGCAGATCGTGCTGTCCTCGGACCGGCCGCCCAAGCAGCTGGTGACCCTGGAGGACCGGCTGCGGAACCGCTTCGAGTGGGGGCTGATCACCGATGTCCAGCCGCCCGAGCTGGAGACCCGGATCGCGATCCTCCGTAAGAAGGCGGTGCAGGAGCAGCTCAACGCTCCGCCGGAGGTACTGGAGTTCATCGCCTCGCGGATCTCGCGCAACATCCGTGAGCTGGAGGGGGCGCTGATCCGGGTCACCGCTTTCGCGAGCCTCAACCGGCAGCCCGTGGACCTCGGGCTGACCGAGATCGTCCTCAAGGACCTGATCCCGGGCGGCGAGGACGCGGCGCCCGAGATCACCGCCACGGCCATCATGGCCGAGACGGCGCAGTACTTCGGGCTGACCGTGGACGACCTGTGCGGCTCCTCGCGCAGCCGGGTGCTGGTGACGGCCCGGCAGATCGCCATGTACCTGTGCCGGGAGCTGACGGATCTGTCCCTGCCGAAGATCGGTGCGCAGTTCGGCGGTCGCGACCACACGACGGTGATGCACGCCGACCGCAAGATCCGCGCGTTGATGGCCGAGCGGCGCTCCATCTACAACCAGGTCACCGAGCTCACCAACCGCATCAAGAACGGCTGACCGGAAGGCCCTTGAGGGGCCGTTCCGAGAACCTCACGGCGTCCGAAGGGCGCTCCGGGAACCAACTCCCGGAGCGCCCTTCGTCGTTCCCGCGCCGTCGGCTGTTCGATTGGTGACGGGGCATACGGCCTTCTCCACAGCATCGGGCCGGAGTAGCCGTCCACACCCTGGGGACCGCAGAGTTGTCCAGATGGGGACAGTGGGAACTGTGGGCAGAGGGGCGTCGTACGAGGTCAGGTGCGTGTGGAAATGTGGTCAACGAGGTTCCACAGACTGTGGATGAATCCGTTGCCCACAGGGTGTGTGCTCCGTTGTCCACCGCCTGCCCACAGGCTGGGGCCGGTTGCCCACAGCTTTTCCCCACCCTTGTCCACTGTTCGGCAACGGGACACCCGCTCTCACCGGGGCGAGTGAAAGGCGTCACATCAAAGTGCCCGGTTGGCCTGGGGAGAACGTGGGTAATTCTGGGGATGGCGCTGGGGAGAACCGGGCCAAGGCTGTGCATCGAGTGTGCAGAACTTTTCGGTGTCCACAGCTGAGCCGGGTTTTCCACGACCCTCGCCCACAGGGCCGGTGGACAAAAAATGTGCTGTGACCTGGGCAGACCTGGTTTTCCACGGTTTCCACAGGCCCTACTACTACTACCAAGTAGATCTACCGGGAAACTCCTCCGGAAACGGGGCCTGTGCACAACTCGCCTCGAGGCCGCCCGACACCCGAGGCGGCGACTTGACCCCGACCGGCGCCGACTGTCAGCGGTGTGCGTCAGACTGTTCCCCGGCATCGTTCCCCGCTGAGGGCGGCGGAACACATGCCGACAGGAAGGCCAGCAGGGCGAGCCAGCAACAGCAGGAGGCGGTTCCGGTGAAGATCCGGGTGGAGCGCGATGTACTCGCGGAGGCGGTGGCCTGGGCGGCACGCAGCCTTCCGGCCCGTCCTCCGGTGCCCGTTCTCGCGGGCCTGCTGCTGAAGGCGGAGGAGAGCAGCCTGAGCCTCTCCGGCTTCGACTACGAGGTCTCGGCTCGCGTCTCGGTCGAGGCGGATGTGGAGGAGGACGGCACGGTCCTCGTCTCCGGCCGGCTCCTCGCCGACATCTGCCGCGCTCTTCCCAACAGGCCTGTGGAGATCTCCACCGACGGCGCCCGGGTGACCGTGGTCTGCGGCTCCTCGCGATTCACACTCCACACCCTGCCTGTGGAGGAGTACCCGGCGCTGCCGCAGATGCCGACCGCGACCGGCACCGTCCCCGGTGAGGTCTTCGCCGCGGCCGCCGCCCAGGTCGCCATCGCCGCGGGCCGCGACGACACCCTGCCGGTGCTCACCGGTGTGCGGATCGAGATCGAGGGCGACACCGTCACGCTGGCCGCGACCGACCGCTACCGCTTCGCCGTCCGCGAGTTCCTGTGGAAGCCCGAGACGCCGGACACCTCCGCGGTCGCCCTGGTCCCGGCCAAGACCCTGCTGGACACGGCCAAGTCGCTGACCAGCGGCGACACCGTCAGCATCGCCCTCGCCGGCTCGGGTTCCGGCGAGGGCCTGATCGGCTTCGAGGGCGCCGGGCGGCGTACGACCACGCGACTGCTCGAAGGCGACCTGCCGAAGTACCGCACGCTCTTCCCGACCGAGTTCAACTCCGTGGCCGTGATCGAGACCGCGCCGTTCGTCGACGCCGTCAAGCGCGTCGCGCTCGTCGCCGAGCGGAACACCCCGGTCCGGCTGAGCTTCGAGCAGGGTGTCCTGATCCTCGAGGCCGGGTCGAGCGACGACGCACAGGCTGTGGAGCGCGTGGACACCCAGCTGGAGGGCGACGACATCTCGATCGCCTTCAACCCCGGCTTCCTGCTGGAGGGCCTGAGCGCCATCGACTCCCCCGTCGCCCAGCTGTCGTTCACGACCTCCACCAAGCCCGCGCTGCTCAGCGGCAAGCCGGCAGTGGACGCCGAGGCGGACGAGGCGTACAAGTACCTGATCATGCCGGTGCGGTTGAGCGGTTGAGCCGCCGCACCGCGCATGCTCCCCGCGGAATGAGCACGGGGAGCCCACAGGTGAGCGCCGAGGGGCGGGCGTAGGCTCGGCCGCAGCCAGACACCTCCAGCACTACGTCACAAAGGATCACTGATGGAGCTCGGTCTCGTCGGCCTCGGCAAGATGGGCGGCAACATGCGCGAGCGCATCCGCCGCGCAGGCCACACCGTCATCGGATACGACCGCAACCCGGATGTCGCCGATGTCCACAGCCTGGAAGATCTGGTGGGCCGGCTGAGCGGACCGCGCGTCGTATGGGTCATGGTCCCGGCCGGGGTCCCCACCCAGACGACCATCGACGAGCTGGCCTCGCTGCTCTCCCCCGGCGACATCGTCGTGGACGGCGGCAACTCCCGCTGGACCGACGACGAGCGCCACGCCGAGCAGCTGAACGCCAAAGGCATCGGCTTCGTCGACTGCGGTGTCTCCGGCGGCGTCTGGGGCCTGGAGAACGGCTACGCGCTCATGTACGGCGGCGCCGCCGAGCATGTCGCGAAGGTCGGGCCGATCTTCGACGCGCTCAAGCCGGAGGGCGACTTCGGCTCGGTCCACGCGGGCAAGGTCGGTGCGGGCCACTTTGCGAAGATGGTCCACAACGGCATCGAGTACGCGATGATGCAGGCCTTCGCCGAGGGCTGGGAGCTGCTGGAGGCCGTCGACTCCGTCACCGACGTCCGCGAGGTCTTCCGCAGCTGGCAGGAGGGCACCGTCATCCGCTCCTGGCTGCTCGACCTGGCCGTCAAGGCCCTGGACGGCGACGAGCACCTGGAGAAGCTCAAGGGCTACGCGTCCGACTCCGGCGAGGGCCGCTGGACCGTCGAGGCCGCCATCGACAACGCCGTGCCGCTGCCCGCGATCACCGCGTCCCTCTTCGCCCGCTTCGCCTCCCGCCAGGAGGACTCCCCGCAGATGAAGATGATCGCCGCGCTGCGCAACCAGTTCGGCGGCCACGCGGTCGAGCAAGCCTGACGGCCGACCCCGCGGAACCAGCGGAACGACAACGAGGGAGGCCGGCGGCGCAGGCCGCAGCGCGCTCATGCACGTATCGCATCTGTCGCTCGCCGACTTCCGCTCGTACGCCCGGGTCGAGGTCCCGCTCGAGCCGGGCGTCTCGGCTTTCGTGGGCCCCAACGGCCAGGGCAAGACGAACCTCGTCGAGGCGGTCGGCTACCTCGCCACCCTCGGCAGCCACCGGGTCTCCTCGGACGCGCCGCTGGTGCGGATGGGTGCCGACCGGGCGGTCGTCCGGGCGGCGGTCGTGCAGGGCGGGCGACAGCAGCTCATCGAGCTGGAGTTGAACCCCGGCCGGGCCAACCGCGCCCGGATCAACCGGTCTTCACAGGTCAGGCCGCGGGACGTGCTCGGGCTCGTCCGCACCGTCATCTTCGCGCCGGAGGACCTCGCTCTGGTCAAGGGCGACCCCGGTGAGCGCCGCCGCTTCCTGGACGAGTTGATCACCGCGCGCTCGCCCCGGATGGCCGGCGTCCGCTCCGACTACGAGCGGGTCCTCAAGCAGCGCAACACCCTCCTCAAGAGCGCCGCCATGGCGCGCCGGCACGGCGGCCGCTCCCTGGACCTGTCCACCCTCGACGTCTGGGACCAGCACCTGGCCCGCGCCGGGGCCGAACTGCTCGCGCAGCGCCTGGATCTGATCGCCGCGCTGCAACCGCTCGCGAGCAAGGCGTACGAGCAACTGGCGCCCGGTGGCGGAGCGGTGGCGCTCGACTACCGCGGTTCCGCGGGCGGGACACCGGAGGCCGCCGGCCGGGAGGAGCTGTGCGAGCTGCTGCTCGGGGCGCTCGGCGAGGCACGCAAGCAGGAGATCGAGCGGGGCGTGACGCTCGTCGGACCGCACCGGGACGACCTGCTGCTGGGCCTCGGCGGGATGCCGGCGAAGGGGTACGCGAGCCACGGCGAGTCCTGGTCGTACGCGCTTGCCCTGCGCCTCGGCTCGTATGACCTGTTGCGGGCGGAGACCGCCATGGGGCCCGAGGGGCCTTCGAGCGAGGGCAGCAGCGGGCGGCGGGCGGGCGAGCCCGTGCTCGTACTGGACGACGTCTTCGCGGAGTTGGACGCGCGGCGGCGGGAGCGGCTGGCCGAACTGGTCGCGCCGGGCGAGCAGGTGCTGGTGACGGCCGCGGTGGACGAGGACGTTCCGGCGCTGCTGGCCGGGGCGCGGTACGCGGTGGGCGAGGGGTCGGTGGAGCGCGTATGAGCTCGCAGTCCCCCGAGCCCGCCAAGCGGCCGGAGTCCACCGGTGTGGATCTGGCGCGGGTCGCGCTGCGGGCGGCGAAGGAGCAGGCGCGGGCGCGTGGCGCGGCCGCCCAGCAGAAGAAGCAGGCCCGCCGCGGAGGCCTGCGTTCCGGGGCGCGGGCGGACGGCCGGGACCCGCTGCCGCTCGGCGCCGCGATCAACCGCCTGATCACCGAGCGCGGGTGGGAGGCCCCGGCCGCCGTGGGCGGGGTGATGGGGCGCTGGCCGCAGATCGTGGGTCCCGAGGTGGCGCTCCACTGCGAGCCGCAGAAGTACGACGAGGACGCGCGGGTGCTGACCGTGCAGTGCGATTCGACGGCCTGGGCGACGCAGCTGCGGCTGCTGGCGCCCCAGCTGGTGGCCCGGCTGAACGCCGATCTCGGCCAGTCCACGGTCAAGTTGATCAAGGTGCAGGGGCCGGGCGGGCCGCGGCAGCGGTTCGGCCCGCTGCGCGCACCGGGCAGCCGGGGGCCGGGCGACACCTACGGGTGACCGAAAGCCATCGGGTCCCGTGTCGGGTCCGCGGGGTTACCGCGGGTTGCCAAGGGCCGAAACGGGCGTCCCGCACCGTAGCGGACGGTTGACGCACGGAAGCGCTGAGCGGCGCTGTGAGCCTCTCGGGCCCCGGGGCCACATATGGGGAGTCGGCGGACGCCAGTTCAGGGCGCCACATGCGGACCCAGGCGCCCGCAAACCCCCATTCATGTCCGCGCTACCGGTAGACTGGGCAGCAATCCCGCCCACTCGCGGAACATGTCGAACGACGCAGCCGCTCCGGTATGCCACGGAGACGGCTTGTGCTGTGCCAGAAAGGGCGCTTCGTGGCCGATTCCGGCAACCCCAACGAGAACAACACCGCTCCCACCCCCGAGAAGGCGTCGTACGACGCAAGCGCGATCACGGTCCTCGAGGGTCTGGACGCGGTCCGCAAGCGACCCGGCATGTACATCGGGTCGACCGGTGAGCGGGGCCTGCACCACCTCGTGTACGAGGTGGTCGACAACTCGGTCGACGAGGCCCTGGCCGGTCATGCCGACACCATCGACGTGACGGTCCTGCCGGACGGCGGGGTCCGGGTCGTCGACAACGGCCGTGGCATCCCCGTGGGCATCGTCCCGTCGGAGGGGAAGCCGGCCGTCGAGGTCGTGATGACCGTGCTGCACGCGGGCGGCAAGTTCGGCGGCGGCGGCTATGCCGTCTCCGGTGGTCTGCACGGTGTCGGCGTCTCGGTCGTCAACGCGCTGTCGACGAAGGTCTCGGTCGACGTCCGGACCGAAGGCCACCGCTGGACGCAGGACTACAAGCTCGGTGTGCCGACGGCGCCGCTGGCGAAGAACGAGCCCGTGGACACCACCGGGACATCCGTTACCTTCTGGGCGGACCCGGACATCTTCGAGACCACCGAGTACTCCTTCGAGACGCTGTCCCGGCGCTTCCAGGAGATGGCCTTCCTCAACAAGGGCCTGACCATCTCGCTGACCGACGAGCGCCCGGACCACGTGGACGAGGAGGGCAAGCCGCTCTCCGTCCGGTACTTCTACGAGGGCGGCATCGTCGACTTCGTGAAGTACCTCAACTCCCGCAAGGGCGACCTCGTCCACCCCTCGGTGATCTCCATCGAGGCCGAGGACAAGGAGCGGATGCTCTCGGCCGAGATCGCGATGCAGTGGAACTCGCAGTACAGCGAGGGTGTCTACAGCTTCGCGAACACCATCCACACCCACGAGGGCGGCACGCACGAGGAGGGCTTCCGCGCGGCGCTGACGGGTCTGATCAACCGCTACGCGCGCGACAAGAAGCTGCTGCGGGAGAAGGACGACAACCTCACGGGCGAGGACATCCGCGAGGGCCTGACCGCGATCATCTCGGTCAAGCTCGGCGAGCCGCAGTTCGAGGGTCAGACGAAGACCAAGCTGGGCAACACGGAGGCCAAGACCTTCGTCCAGAAGATCGCCCACGAGCACCTGACCGACTGGCTGGACCGCAACCCCAACGAGGCCGCGGACATCATCCGCAAGGGCATCCAGGCCGCCACGGCTCGGGTCGCCGCCCGCAAGGCGCGCGATCTGACCCGCCGCAAGGGCCTGTTGGAGAGCGCTTCGCTGCCGGGCAAGCTCAGCGACTGCCAGTCCAACGACCCGACGCAGTGCGAGATCTTCATCGTCGAGGGTGACTCCGCGGGCGGCTCGGCCAAGTCCGGCCGGAACCCGGAGTACCAGGCGATCCTCCCGATCCGCGGCAAGATCCTGAACGTCGAGAAGGCGCGCGTCGACAAGATCCTCCAGAACCAGGAGGTCCAGGCGCTGATCTCGGCCTTCGGCACCGGGGTCCACGAGGACTTCGACATCGAGAAGCTCCGGTACCACAAGATCATCTTGATGGCGGACGCCGACGTCGACGGCCAGCACATCAACACCCTGCTGCTGACCTTCCTGTTCCGCTTCATGCGGCCGCTGGTCGAGGCGGGCCACGTCTATCTGTCCCGCCCCCCGCTCTACAAGATCAAGTGGGGCCGGGACGACTTCGAGTACGCGTACTCGGACCGCGAGCGCGACGCCCTGATCGAGCTGGGCCGGCAGAACGGCAAGCGGATCCGGGACGACTCGGTCCAGCGCTTCAAGGGTCTGGGCGAGATGAACGCCGAGGAGCTGCGGGTCACCACGATGGACGTCGACCACCGCGTACTGGGCCAGGTCTCCCTGGACGACGCGGCCCAGGCCGACGACCTCTTCTCGGTGCTGATGGGCGAGGACGTCGAGGCGCGGCGCTCCTTCATCCAGCGCAACGCCAAGGACGTCCGCTTCCTCGACATCTGAGTCGGCCCGCACTCCCGGGCCGCCGAGCCCGGGCTCGAACCTCGAAAGGACGTTGACCGGCGATGGCCGACGACACTCCTACCCCCGACATCCCCGAGACCACCGTCACGCCCGAGGGCACGCCCGCGGCCGTCGAGGGCGTGGGCCTGCGCGTCGAGCCCGTCGGGCTCGAGACGGAGATGCAGCGCAGCTACCTCGACTACGCGATGTCCGTCATCGTCTCGCGTGCGCTGCCCGACGTCCGCGACGGCCTCAAGCCGGTGCACCGCCGCGTGCTGTACGCGATGTACGACGGCGGGTACCGGCCGGAGCGCGGCTTCTACAAGTGCGCCCGCGTCGTCGGCGACGTCATGGGCACGTACCACCCGCACGGTGACTCCTCGATCTACGACGCCCTCGTACGGCTGGCCCAGTCCTGGTCCATGCGGATGCCGCTGGTGGACTCCAACGGCAACTTCGGCTCCCCGGGCAACGACCCGGCGGCCGCCATGCGGTACACCGAGTGCAAGATGGCGCCGCTGTCCATGGAGATGCTCCGGGACATCGACGAGGAGACCGTCGACTTCCAGGACAACTACGACGGCCGGAACCAGGAGCCGACGGTTCTTCCGGCGCGCTTCCCGAACCTGCTGATCAACGGTTCGGCCGGGATCGCGGTCGGCATGGCCACCAACATTCCGCCGCACAATCTGCGCGAGGTCGCGGCCGGCGCCCAGTGGGCGCTGGAGCACCCGGACGCCTCGCACGAGGAGCTGCTGGACGCGCTGATCGAGCGCATCAAGGGCCCGGACTTCCCGACCGGCGCCCTGGTCGTGGGCCGCCGCGGCATCGAGGAGGCGTACCGCACCGGGCGCGGCTCGATCACGATGCGCGCGGTTGTGGAGGTCGAGGAGATCCAGGGCCGGCAGTGCCTGGTCGTCACCGAACTCCCGTACCAGGTCAACCCGGACAACCTCGCGCAGAAGATCGCCGACCTGGTGAAGGACGGCAGGATCGGCGGGATCGCGGACGTGCGGGACGAGACCTCCTCGCGTACGGGTCAGCGCCTGGTGATCGTGCTGAAGCGGGACGCGGTCGCGAAGGTCGTCCTCAACAACCTGTACAAGCACACCGATCTGCAGACCAACTTCGGCGCCAACATGCTGGCGCTGGTCGACGGGGTGCCGCGGACGCTCTCGCTGGACGCGTTCATCCGGCACTGGGTCACGCACCAGATCGAGGTCATCGTCCGCCGGACGAAGTTCCGGCTGCGCAAGGCCGAGGAGCGGGCGCACATCCTGCGCGGCCTGCTCAAGGCGTTGGACGCGATCGACGAGGTCATCGCGCTGATCCGGCGCAGCGAGACGGTCGACGTGGCGCGCGAGGGCCTGATGGGCCTGCTGGAGATCGACGAGATCCAGGCGAACGCGATCCTGGAGATGCAGCTGCGGCGGCTGGCCGCCCTGGAGCGGCAGAAGATCGTCCAGGAGCACGACGAACTCCAGGCGAAGATCAGCGAGTACACCGCGATCCTCGCCTCGCCCGAGCGGCAGCGGCAGATCGTCTCCACCGAGCTGGCGGCGATCGTCGAGAAGTTCGGCGACGACCGGCGCAGCCAACTGGTGCCCTTCGACGGCGACATGTCCATCGAGGACCTGATCGCCGAGGAGGACATCGTCGTCACGATCAGCCGCGGCGGCTACGTCAAGCGCACCAAGACCGACGACTACCGCTCGCAGAAGCGCGGCGGCAAGGGCGTGCGCGGCACGAAGCTGAAGCAGGACGACATCGTCGACCACTTCTTCGTCTCGACCACCCACCACTGGCTGCTGTTCTTCACCAACAAGGGCCGGGTCTACCGCGCCAAGGCCTACGAGCTGCCGGACGCGGGCCGGGAGGCGCGCGGGCAGCATGTGGCGAACCTGCTGGCGTTCCAGCCGGACGAGCAGATCGCCGAGATCCTGGCCATCCGGGACTACGAGGCGGTGCCGTACCTGGTGCTGGCCACGAAGTCGGGCCTGGTGAAGAAGACGCCGCTGAAGGACTACGACTCCCCTCGTTCGGGTGGCGTCATCGCGATCAACCTCCGGGAGATGGAGGACGGCCGCGAGGACGAACTGATCGGCGCGGAGCTGGTGTCGGCCGAGGACGACCTGCTGCTGGTCAGCAAGAAGGCGCAGTCCATCCGCTTCACCGCGACCGACGATGCGCTGCGGCCGATGGGCCGGGCCACTTCGGGCGTGAAGGGCATGAGCTTCCGCGAGGGGGACGAGCTCCTCTCGATGAATGTCGTCCGGCCCGGTACGTTCGTCTTCACCGCCACCGACGGCGGTTACGCGAAGCGCACGAACGTCGACGAGTACCGCGTCCAGGGCCGCGGCGGCCTCGGCATCAAGGCCGCCAAGATCGTGGAGGACCGCGGTTCGCTGGTCGGCGCTCTGGTGGTCGAGGAGGCCGACGAGATCCTCGCCATCACGCTGAGCGGCGGGGTGATCCGCACCCGGGTCAGCGAGGTCAGGGAGACGGGTCGTGACACCATGGGCGTCCAGCTGATCAACCTGGGCAAGCGCGATGCCGTGGTCGGCATCGCCCGGAACGCCGAGGCGGGTCGCGAGGCTGAAGAGGTCGAGGAACTGGCCGACGCAGCCGAGGGGGCCGCGCAGGAGGCGGCCGAGGGCGCCGAGCCCGCGGTCGAAGAGCACGAGGAGTAAGTCGTGAGTGGAGCCACGGGCGCTGGGGCGGGCGGTCGGGGAACCGAGAGGCATCCGCTCTCGGGATCCATGACCGTGGAGGGCGCCCGTGGCGCGGCCGGGGGGCACGCGCCCTCGCACGGCGCGCAGCCGCAGCCGCCGCTGATCCAGCCCGGGCACGCGGGTCCGGGGCACGCCCCGGGCCATCCGCTGCCGGGGGTCGCGCAGCAGTCCCAGCCGGGCGCGCAGCCGTACCACCCGCCGCAGGCGTACTCCACGCCCGCGGGCGGGACGGCCGCGGGGCAGGCGGTGCGGCGGCCGCGTACGGGAGCCCGTACGACGCCTCGTACGCGCAAGGCCCGGCTGCGGGTGGCCAAGGTCGATCCGTGGTCGGTGATGAAGGTCGGCTTCCTGCTGTCCATCGCGCTGGGGATCTGCACGATCGTCGCGGTCGGCGTGCTGTGGCTGGTCATGGACGCCATGGGCGTCTTCGCCACCGTCGGCGGCACGATCAGCGACGCCACGGGCTCCAACGACGGCGGCGGCTTCGACTTGGAGGGCTTCCTGTCGCTGCCGCGGGTGCTGATGTTCACGTCGATCATTGCGGTGATCGACGTGGTGCTGGCCACCGCGCTGGCCACCCTCGGGGCGTTCATCTACAACCTGTCGGCGGGCTTCGTGGGCGGCGTCGAGCTCACGCTGGCGGAGGACGAGTAGCTGCGGGTAGCGCACGGCGGAACGGATTTTGGATGACGCCCGCCGTGCGCTAATCTTTCCGTGCAGCGCGGGGCTATAGCTCAGACGGTTAGAGCGCTTCCCTGATAAGGAAGAGGCCACAGGTTCAAGTCCTGTTAGCCCCACCGCATGATCGGGCCCGGACGGAGATTCTCCGCCGGGTCCGATTGGTTTGCGGGGTGAGGCAGTTGAGCGCGGGCTAGGTCACCGATCGGTATCGATCGGTGTGTATAGTCGGGCGGCAGAGGTCCCCTACGTCAGAAAGAAAGACGAGGTCGCGCGGTGAAGAAGCTTCTCCTGGTCGCACTGGCCGCCATCGGCGGGCTCCTCGTGTACCGCCAGATCCAGGCGGATCGCGCCGAGCAGGATCTGTGGACGGAGGCGACCGACTCCGTGCCCGCAGGTTCGGGTGTGTGAGACGAATCAGTCCTGACGGGCCCCGGCCGCTCCCTGAGCGGCCGGGGCTTCGTGCTGTCTGCTGCCGGTGGCTGTTGGGTGGGGATTCTTGGGGGCGGGCGCTGAGCGGTGACCGCTGAGCGGTGGCCGTTGAGCTTGCTTAGGCAAAGGAATATCTTGCGAAAGCAAAGAGCGTGGGTGCGGGTGGTCTGAGCGCGAGGG
>NZ_LIQY01000173.1 GCF_001418495.1 Streptomyces pathocidini
GCAGGAGGCCGGGCGGGGGGACGCGCTACGCCGCCCCGGCTCCCGTCAGGGAGCGGACCTCGGTCTCGGCGTGGATGGCCGGGTCCGCGGGCTCCCGCGAGGTCACCGTGCCGATCCAGCCCATCAGGAAGCCCAGCGGTACGGAGACCAGGCCGGGGTTCTGCAACGGGAAGACCGAGAAGTCCACACCCGGCACGATCGCCGTCGGCGAGCCGGACACGACCGGCGAGAACACCACGAGCACCACGGCCGGGATCAGACCGCCGTAGATGGCCCACAGCGCGCCGCGCGTGGTGAACCGGCTCCAGAACAGCGAGTACAGCAGCGCGGGGAGGTTCGCGGAGGCAGCCACGGCAAAGGCCAGGCCGACCAGGAACGCCACGTTCAGGTCCTGGGCGAGCAGCCCGAGGCCGATGGCCAGACCGCCGATGAGCACCGCGGCGTACCGCGCGACCTTGGGCGAACCACCTTGCCTCGTATCGTCCTTGACCCGCACCGCGTGCCGGCCGCGCATCGGCGCGTACAGGTCGTGGGCGACGGAGATCGAGGAGGCGAGCGTGATGCCCGCGACGACGGCGAGGATGGTGGCGAAGGCGACGGCCGCGACCACGGCGAACAGCACCGTGCCGCCGGTGGAGCCCGCCCCGCCGCCGAGGTCGAGCGCGAGCAGCGGAATGGCCGTGTTCCCGGCCGCGTTGGAGGCCCGTACGGCGTTGGAGCCGACGACGGCGGCGGCACCGAAGCCGAGCACGATCGTCATCAGGTAGAAGGCGCCGATGAGGCCGATCGACCAGACGACCGAGCGGCGGGCGGAGCGCGCGGTCGGCACGGTGTAGAAGCGGGACAGGATGTGCGGCAGTCCGGCGGTGCCGAGTACGAGCGCCAGGCCGAGGCTGATGAAGTCCATCCGCGCGGTCCAACTGCCACCGTACGCGAGCCCGGGCGCGAGGAAGTCCATGCCGTGGCCGCTGCGGTGGGCCGCCGTGGTGAGCATCTGGCCGAGGTCGCCGTCGAACCGCACCACAACCATGATCGTGAGCGCGACGGCCCCGGCCATCAGCAGCATGGCCTTGACGATCTGGATCCAGGTGGTGGCCCGCATGCCGCCGACCGTGACGTAGACGACCATCAGCCCGCCGACGCCGACGACCGTCAGGGCGCGGGTGAGCGACCCCGAGTCACCGAGCAGCAGGGCGACCAGGCTGCCCGCGCCGACCATCTGCGCGACGAGGTAGAAGATCGAGACCGTGACCGAGGAGGCGCCGGCGGCTATGCGCACCGGGCGCTCGCTCATCCGCGCGGCGACCACGTCGGCCAGGGTGAACCGGCCGGTGTTGCGCACCAGTTCGGCAACGAGCATCAGCACGACGAGCCAGGCGACCAGGAAGCCGATCGAGTACAGCATGCCGTCGTAGCCGTTGAGCGCGATCAGCCCGGAGATGCCGAGGAAGGACGCGGCGGACAGGTAGTCGCCGGAGATGGCGAATCCGTTCTCCAGGGGGGAGAACATCCGGCCGCCCGTGTAGAAGTCCTCCGCGGAGCCCTTGCGCCGGCGGCGGCCCACCCAGGTCGTGATGACCAGGGTCACGGTGACGAACACGCTGCACAGGGCGAGAGCGAGGGTCTGGTGGTGCGTGCTCACCGCTGCTCCCCGCTCGTCACCAGCACCTTGGTGCGCGTCATGTCCTGGGTCTCCCAGCGCAGATCGAGCGCCTCCCGGTCCCTGCGCAGCCGCGCGTGACGGGCGTAGGCCCAGGTGAGCAGGAACGTTGTGGCGAACTGGCCGAGCCCGGCCAGCATCGCGACGTTCAGCGCGCCGGCGACCGACCGCGCCATGAGACCCGGCGCGACCGTCGCGGTGATCACATAGGCGAAGAACCAGGCGAGGAAGACCGCGCTCGCCGGCAGCACGAACCGGCGATACGTCCTGCGCACCTTCTGGAAGGCCGCACTCCGCTGGACCTCCAGATAGATGTCCGCGGTGGACTGCTGCGGGGCGGGAGGCGGGGCCTCGGGTGGCCCGGTCTCGTCCACGGCGTCGCCCCACTCCGGGGCGATCACGTCGTACCAGGGGTCGTCCAGCCGGATCGTTCCGGCCTCGCGCCCGTCGTGCTGTTCCACCCAAGGTCTCCTTGATCCGCGATCTTCAACTGGTCGCGGATCAAGGATCGTTGAAAGAAATACGGCAGGGACACCCCTGGTCCCGTACGTTCACTCCATCAGGTGAAACGTGATGTTCGTCACGCGTCGATGCGTGAACGGTCCAACGTAGCAGCCGAGTTGGAGATGAATTCCTTGCGGGGTGCGACCTCGTTGCCCATCAGAAGATCGAAGGCCGTCTCGGCGGCTTCCAGGTCGCTGATGTTGACGCGGCGGAGCGTCCGGTGGCGGGGATCCATGGTGGTCTCCGCGAGCTGGTCCGCGTCCATCTCACCGAGGCCCTTGTAGCGCTGGATGCCCTCCTTGAAGCGGATGTTCTTCCGCTGGAGCTCCAGCAGCGTCTCGCGCAGCTCGTTGTCCGAGTACGTGTAGATGTACTTGTCCTGCCCCTTCTTGGGGCTGACCAGCTCGACCCGGTGCAGCGGCGGCACCGCCGAGAACACCCGCCCCTGCTCGACCATCGGCCGCATGTAGCGCTGGAAGAGCGTCAGCAGCAGGCAGCGGATGTGCGCGCCGTCGACATCCGCGTCGGCGAGGAAGATCACCTTGCCGTAGCGAGCCTGGTCGATGTCGAAGGTCCGTCCGGACCCCGCTCCTATGACCTGGATGATGGCCCCGCACTCGACGTTCTTCAGCATGTCCGAGACGGACGACTTCTGGACGTTGAGGATCTTGCCGCGGATCGGCAGCAGCGCCTGGAACTCCGAGTTCCGCGCCAGCTTGGCCGTGCCGAGCGCCGAGTCGCCCTCGACGATGAACAGTTCGCTGCGGTCGACGTCGTCACTGCGGCAGTCGGCGAGCTTCGCCGGCAGCGAGGAGGACTCCAGCGCCGTCTTCCGGCGCTGCGCCTCCTTGTGCTGCCGCGCCGCGATCCGCGTACGGGCCGCCGCCACGACCTTCTCCAGCACCGCCCGCGCCTGCGCCTTGGCGTCCCGCTTGGTCGAGGCCAGGAACGCCTTCAACTCCTTGGCCACCACGGCGGCGACGATCCGGGAGGCGGCCGAGGTGCCCAGAACCTCCTTGGTCTGCCCCTCGAACTGCGGCTCCGCCAGCCGCACCGTCACGACCGCCGTGAGGCCCTCCATCGCGTCGTCCTTGACGACGTCGTCCTCGGCGACCCGCAGCAGCTTGGCGGAGCGCAGCACCTCGTTCACCGTCCGCGTCACGGACCGCTCGAAGCCCGAGACGTGGGTGCCGCCCTTGGGGGTGGCGATGATGTTGACGAAGGACCGGACCGTCGTGTCGTAGCCGGTGCCCCAGCGCAGCGCGATGTCCACGCCCAGCTCGCGGGTGACCTCGGTCGGCGTCATGTGCCCGCGCTCGTCCAGGACCGGGACGGTCTCCTTGAACGTGCCCTGCCCGGACAGCCGCAGCACGTCGCACACGGCCTTGTCCTGCGCCAGGTACTCGCAGAACTCGCTGATCCCGCCGTCGAACCGGAAGACCTCCTCCACCGGCTCCGCGCTGTCCAGCCCGCGCTCGTCCCGCACGACGATGGTCAACCCGGGCACCAGGAAGGCGGTCTGCCGGGCGCGCGCGTACAGGTTCTCCAGCGAGAGCCGGGCGTCCTTCAGGAAGATCTGCCGGTCCGCCCAGTAGCGGACCCGGGTGCCCGTCCGCGTCCTGGGCACCTTCTTGCCCTTCAGCAGCCCGCTGGAGGGGTCGAACGGCGCGTCGGGGCCGGACTCCGTGAAGATCCCGGGCACGCCCCGCCGGAAGCTGATCGCGTGCGTGTGCCCGCTCCGGTCGACCTCGACGTCCAGCCGCGCCGAGAGCGCGTTGACCACCGAGGCGCCGACGCCGTGCAGACCGCCGGAGGCCGCGTACGAGCCGCCGCCGAACTTTCCGCCCGCATGCAGCTTGGTCATCACGACCTCGATGCCCGACAGGCCGGTCTTGGGCTCGACGTCCACGGGGATGCCCCGGCCGTTGTCCCGCACCTCGACCGAGCCGTCCTCGTGGAGCACGACCTCGATCCGGTCGCAGTGGCCGCCGAGCGCCTCGTCGACGGAGTTGTCGATGATCTCCCAGAGGCAGTGCATGAGGCCGCGGCTGTCGGTCGAGCCGATGTACATGCCGGGCCGCTTGCGCACCGCCTCCAGGCCCTCGAGGACGAGCAGGTGCCGCGCGGTGTAATTGGAACCGTCGCGGTCTGCTCCCGTCAGCAGCGCAGTGGACGGCACGGACGTCTCGGCGGTCACGCGGTTCGCTCCTCGCTGAATTTCTGGCTGGGCCTGCTGGGGCCCGGGTGATGACTGGGTCGTCCGTCAGAGGGTACCGAGGCTTGATAGAGCCTTTGTGCCACCACCCGAGAGAAGGTCCATGCTAGTCGACTATCGATCGTACGTTCGATAGTCCGAAGGGGTGACGTGTACATCACGTTCCCATCCAGGCATGAACCATTTAGGCTCCGGGCACGTCCTCATTCACAACCCGGCAAGCCGGCCGGGAGGACAAAGCCAGACAAGCCAACACAAGCGCGATGAATACGTAAGCCAACGCACTACGGCTCATTCGCCGCCAACCGGCAGCGCCCAGCCACCTCGGAGGAAAACTTTCGAGGAAAAGCCGCGAGCGGGAACGTTTTCGGACTGGTTGGATGTTGACCCTGGTACGACAGCTCGTCGAGCTAGAGAAGAGGCGACGTGACTACTGTTCTGACACCCGCGACCCCGCTGACGGCCGCTGACCGCTGCGACCGTTGCGGCGCCCAGGCGTACCTGCGCGTCGTCCTGATGAGTGGCGGCGAACTGCTCTTCTGCGCCCACCATGGCCGCAAGTTCGAGCCGGAACTCAAGAAGATCGCCGCTGAGATACAGGACGAGACGGAGCGCCTCGCCGCTCCCGCGTCTGCGTCCGACGAAGAACGCTGACACATCGCGCCCCGACGAGCCTGTGCCGGCCAAGGGCCGGTAGGCGGGCGGTCATCCCCGTGAGCACGGGGTGACCGCCCGCTCTCGTCGCGCCCGGACCCTTCCACTCCCGGTCCCTCACGCCTCGTCGACGAAGTCGGCGAACGAGGAGATCCGCGTGTAGACGCCGGGCCGCCCGGCCTCACCGCAGCCGCTGCCCCACGAAACCAGCCCGATCACTCGGCCGTGGGCCACCAGCGGCCCGCCGCTGTCCCCCTGGCAGGCGTCGTGGCCGCCGCCGGGCCGACCGGCACACACCATCGAGTCCGCCTCGTAGCGGCCGTCCAGCGTCCCCGGATAGGCCTCCTCGCAGACCCCGTCCTCCAGCACCCGTACGTTCGCCGAGTGCAGCCGTGAGGCATACGTGCTGTTGCCCGTGGTGTCCCCCCAGCCGTAGACCGTGGCCTCGGTGCCCGGCTCGTAGGCGGAGCTGCCCTTCCCGGCCATGGGGAGCACATGGCCCGCGGGCAGCGCCTGGGCCAGCGTGAGCACCGCGACGTCACCCGCGTTGGTCGCCGTGTCGTAGTCGGGGTTGACCGCGACCTTCCGCACCTTGATCTCCCGGCCGGCGTCCCCGCCGAGGTCGCTGCGCCCCGCGATGACCTTGAGGTCGGGTACGGAGCTGCCCTCCATGCCCAGCACCTCCCGGCTCATGCAGTGCGCGGCGGTCACCACCTTCGTGCGCCCGACCACCACGGCCCCGCAGTACTGCCCCGACCTGCTGTCCCCGAACAGCCCCCGGCTCGCCACCGCCACCACCCACGGGCTGTCGCCCACGGTCACCGGCTGCCCGCCTATGATCACGCCGTCCGCCGCGGCGGGGGCGGACGCGGCGAGCGGCAGCACGGCCGCGGCCGTCGTCAGCGCGAGTGCGCCGACGAGTGCTGGGGAGGTAGGACGCATGCTGCTGGCTCCTGACTCTGTGGTGCATCACGCACACCCAGGGTGACCCAATTGGCTCGGGAACGCACCCGGACGGACTCGCTCCGGTACGCCGAAGGCCCGGAACCTCGCGGGGTTCCGGGCCTTCCACTTCGCTGACCTGCGCCGACCGCCCCGTCGGGGCACCTGCATCAGTCCAGGTAGTCGCGCAGCACCTGAGAGCGGGACGGGTGACGCAGCTTGGACATCGTCTTCGACTCGATCTGCCGGATGCGCTCACGCGTCACGCCGTAGACCTTGCCGATCTCGTCCAGCGTCTTCGGCTGGCCGTCAGTGAGGCCGAAGCGCATCGAGACCACGCCCGCCTCGCGCTCGCTGAGCGTGTCGAGCACCGAGTGCAGCTGCTCCTGGAGCAGCGTGAAGCTGACCGCGTCGGCCGGCACGACCGCCTCGGAGTCCTCGATGAGGTCACCGAACTCGCTGTCGCCGTCCTCGCCCAGCGGGGTATGCAGGGAGATCGGCTCACGGCCGTACTTCTGGACCTCGATGACCTTCTCCGGGGTCATGTCGAGCTCCTTGGCCAGCTCCTCCGGAGTGGGCTCACGGCCCAGGTCCTGGAGCATCTGGCGCTGCACACGGGCGAGCTTGTTGATGACCTCGACCATGTGCACCGGGATACGGATGGTGCGGGCCTGGTCGGCCATGGCGCGGGTGATCGCCTGCCGGATCCACCAGGTCGCGTAGGTCGAGAACTTGTAGCCCTTGGTGTAGTCGAACTTCTCGACCGCGCGGATCAGACCGAGGTTGCCCTCCTGGATGAGGTCCAGGAAGAGCATGCCACGGCCGGTGTAGCGCTTGGCCAGCGAGACCACGAGGCGGAGGTTGGCCTCCAGCAGGTGGTTCTTGGCGCGGCGCCCGTCCTCGGCGATGATCTCCAGCTCGCGCTTGAGCTTGGGCGCGAGCTTGTCGGAGTTCGACAGTTTGTCCTCGGCGAACAGGCCGGCCTCGATGCGCTTGGCGAGCTCGACCTCCTGCTCGGCGTTGAGGAGCGGGACCTTGCCGATCTGCTTGAGGTAGTCCTTGACCGGGTCGGCGGTCGCGCCGGCCGCGGCGACCTGCTGCGCCGGGGCGTCGTCCTCGTCCTCGTCGGACAGGACGAAGCCCTCGTTCTCCGGGCCGCCCTCGCCCTCGGCCGGGGCCTTGCCGTTCGGCGCGGCCTCCTCGACGGCCTCCTCGCCCTCGAGCAGCTCGTCGGAATCCTTCTTCGCGGCGGTCTTCTTGGCCGCCGTCTTCTTGGCCGCGGTCTTCTTCGCGACCGTCTTCTTGGCGGCGGTCTTCTTCGCCGCGGCCTTCTTGGCGGGCGCGAGCTCCGCCTCCGCGGCGACGCCGTCCGCCTCGGCCGCCGGGAGGGCCTCGGCCGGAGCGGTGGCCTTCTTCGCGGTGGCCGCCTTGGCGGCGACGGTCTTGGTGGCGGTGCGCTTCGCCGGGCTCTTCGCTGCGACGCTCTTGCGGGTGCGCTTGGGCGCCTCTGCGGCACTGACCATCAGCGTCACACCCTCCTCGTCGAGGACCTGGTTGAGGCTGCGCAGAACGTTCTTCCACTGGGTTGGCGGAATCTGGTCAGCCTCGAAGGCCCGACGCACGTCATCGCCGGCGATCTGCCCCTCAGCCTTTCCCCGCTCAATGAGCGCCATGACAGACTCGGACTCGGCGATCTCCGGCGGGAGCGTACGGGATGTGCTGGCCGACACGAACAACCTCTCGGAACGATGGGAACGGCTTCCGACCCCGTCCACATGGACCGGAGTCGACGACCGCCGGCGGGGATGGACCGACGGCGCAGGCGGAACCGCAGAGGAAGTCAGCGCCGCGGACGACGTCCGTATTCCCTCAGTGAGTGCCACCTCTTAGGTCATCGCGCTGCCCCGAAGAGTGTTACGCCCAATCCACGTGGCCCGAGTCACACCGTGCAGCGGCCTCAAACCATCAGTAATCGGGCGCATTGTGGCGATTGGCTTGCGAGGGCGGCGTCTTGCTGCTGACCACCGGTCGGGACCGCGTATCGGCTCCTGCCTCCGCCCGCGCGGGGCAGGAGCCGATACCGCTATGACGACCGGTGCTCACGGCTGACCACTCGCACGGGGGTCAGTGCTCGCGCGGAGCGGGCACGACGTGCTCGACCTCGGGGTGGACGGTGAGCAGCTGGCGCATCGCCGACTCCGCACCGGAGGAGTCGGCGGAGCCGAGCGCCTCGACGATCCGGGAGTGGAGTCCGACGCTGTTCTCGGTCGGGCGGTCGCAGCCGGTGGCCGGCCCGCCGGAGACCTGGAGCGCCGAGGAAACGATTCCCGAGAGGTGCTCGAGCATGCGGTTGCCGCCGAGCTGGAGCAGCAGGGTGTGGAACTCGGTGTCGGCCCGCGCGAAGGTGAGGGTGTCGCCCTGGGCCAGCGCGTGCCCCATGATCTCGACCATGTCGGCGAGCCGCTGCTGGACGTCCTCCCGGCCGTGGCCGGCGGCGAGCCGGGCGGCGAGCGGCTCGATCGTCCACCGGAGTTCGCACAGCTCCCGGCGCTGGTCCTCGCGCTGCGGCCCGAACGCCCGCCACTCGATGATGTCCGGGTCCAGCAGGTTCCAGTCGCTGACCGGCCGGACGCGGGTGCCGACGTTCGGCCGCGCGCTCACGAGGCCCTTGGCCTCGAGGACGCGGAGCGACTCCCGGACGACAGTCCGGGAGACCTCGAAGCGCTGGCCGATCTCCTCGGGTACGAGCGGTCGGTCGGCGCCGAGATCGCCGGATACGATCATCTGGCCGAGCTGCTGGACGAGTTGGCCGTGCAGGCCGCGCCCGCGGCTGCCGGCCGCCCGGCGGCCGACTCGGCCCATCTCGACGTCGGACCCGTCCCACGCGGGCATGCCGGAGCGTTCGGCGCCCGGGGCCTCGCCGTACGGGTAGCGGTCAAGCTCGCCCGGACCGGAGAGGCCGGAGTCGACGGGACGAGCCGCGGTCATCATGGTGTGCGCAAGGGTACTCACGCATCCTTTGTCGGCGACACTCTGGGCGCCCTTGAGGTCTTTGGTGAAAAGCACACGAAAGGGTGATCGCCCATCACCTCATCATTGACGCCCAATCGGAAGGAAACGGGCTATCTCCGCTGGGTTGTGGGCAGTTCACGCTGCACACGGCGCACCGGCGGCCACCAGTCGCTCCTTCCCCGCAACACCCTGGTCAGATATGCGCAGAGCAGGGCGCAGAGCGCCAACACCAGCGCCTGGCCGACCGGTTGTGTGCCCAGCCGCACCGCGTCGGTGATCCAGTGGTCACCACCGGAAGGCCAGCGCACCAGGCTCGCCTCCCGCAGCCGGCCCGGCAGTCCGGCGAGCGGATAGGTGGCCGGCCGCACCGGGAGCGCCTGTACGGCGGGGACGACGAGCACGGGCACCGCGAGGACGGCGGCCAGACCCATGGTGGTCGAGCGGAACAGACCCGCGGCGAGCAGCCCGGCCCAGGTGCAGCCGATGACGAGTCCGGCCCAACCGCCCGCCAGCACCGGCCAGTCGGAGGGCGGGCTGAGCGCCTCTCCCCCGAAAAAGAGCCAGAGGGCGGCGCTGTTGACGATCGCGGACAGCGCGGCGAGAGCGGCAGCGGCAGCGGTGCAGACCCCGAGCTTGGCCACCACCAGCCCCAGCCACCGCGGCACGGGGCGGTCGGCGTGGACCAACGCCGGGTAGCGGAACTCCTGGCCGAAGGCGAGAGCGCCGAGCAACCCGGCGGTGAACGCTGCGGGTGGCAGCGGGAGTTCGACGGGCCAACCACTGATCAGCCGGGCCGCCGAGGTCTCACCGGCGCGCGCCATCAGCAGCGCGCAGAGCAGGGACACGGCGAGCGTGGCGGCGGCGGCCAGCCAGCCGGTCCGCACGCCGCCGGCGCGGTGCAGCTCGTAACGCAGGGGCCAGACCGGCCCGGTCGGGGCCACTGGCCGGATCTCGGCGGCGGTGGTTGTGGCGGTGGCGGAGTTTGCGGCGGCAGGGGCCGGCTGTCTTCCTGCCGCCGCGGGCGCCGAGTCACGGCACACCGTGGCGCCGGAGAGGGCCGGGGTGGCAGGAAGACAGCCGGCCCCTGCC
>NZ_LIQY01000174.1 GCF_001418495.1 Streptomyces pathocidini
GTGACGGTGGGGAGCCGAGGACGGGGCGCAGTGGTCGGAGTATGCCCCTCCGCACCCGGCGCCCGGCCCGGCCGACTCCTGTCCGGGCCCGGTGTCCTCGCTCCTGTAGCTCCAGACATTCAGAGCCCCGGTTTCCGGCACGTGGCGGAAACCGGGGCCGCCATTTCGCGTCCCTTAACCCCTGCTCTTCGGGGCCCGGGCGGCGAGGGAGGGGATGGAGGCGATCTTCGCCGCGTCCAGGTGCTCCCAGACCAGTCCTGCCGGGCGATGCGGGGAGGGGCAGGGGATGACTTCCTCGGGGGTGACGATCAGGTCCACCCCGAAGTCGTGTTCCGTCGTGGGGAGATCGTCGTCCACGACCTGGAGGGAGTGGACCGTGGAGACGATCACGGTCCGATCGCTGATCAGCCCGGCCTCCGTCAGGAACGCGAACTCCAGATCCGAGTAGCCGGCACCTTTGCCGATCCGTACGCCGGCCCGGTTCACCGCGACGCTGCCCACTACGACCATGTCGACGGGTTGGAGTTCGTCGACGTCTACCCGCGGGGCAATGCTCGCCGCGATCTTGCTGGAGGCCGCCTCGTGTGGTGGTACGCGCAGAGCGGCGGGGTCGAGCAGGTAGAAGGGGCGCGGGTCGGCGAGCCGGGGTACCGCCATGAACACCGTCTTGCCCTCGGACAACGCCCGTGCGCGCACGGGCAATTGAGCCTTGTCCGGTACGGCCTTGATCACCCTTGCGCCGTGCCATGCCGACAGCGCTGCGAGCCGGTCCGCGGCTGCATCAGAGCCCTTGAAGTTCGGGATGCGTCCGCGGGCGGTCGTGTCGAGCACGGCACCCTCCGCGTCGAGCAAGCCCCACATGCGCTCGCGTGCCTGCTGTTTCCGATCATCCACGTCTGTGCGCACGTCGGGCTCCTTCATGCCGTGGTCAGGCCGCTTCCATGAGCGCCATCAGCCGGTCCTGCGCCTCCTGCACCGCTGGTTCGTTCCGCCAGGGGCGCAGCTCCCGGGCGGCTCGGAAGACGATGTTCATCCCACCACCTCCGCGGGTGCCGTGCAGTTCGTTTACGGCGTCGTTGAACGCGTTGAGCGCTGCGTCCAGATCCCCGTGGCGCATCCACGCCAGTGCGAGGTTTCCGAGAACGATGGCTCGCGATTTGCGTCGATCATGGAGCTCGGCCGCGGTCTGCGTGAGCAACTGTTCGGCTTTGCGGTAGTTGCCGAGAGTGAGGTAGCAGGAGCCGGCGAGGCGTCCCAGATGCGTGGGCGAAAACAGGTCGTGAGCGGCATCCGCGCCGTGAGCATGCTCTAGGTGCCTCTCCGCACCGACAAGCGCACGTTCGCACTCTCGTCCTTCACCAAGGTAGGCGTGGGCCTCGGCAGCGTGGAGCATGGCGAGACCGGTCAGGACGTGACTGCTGTACCGGGCGGTGCGGGCGGCTTGAAGGGCGAGGTCGAGCCCTTCCTGGTAGTCGCTGGACCCTTAGAGAGCGACGTAGCAGGTCCGTAGGAGTGCATGGCCTTCTGCACTCGGGTCGCGCAGATGGCGAGCCACCTCGGCGCTCTGCGCGTAGTACGAGCGTGCCGTTGCGTGGTCACGCCGTTGCGACGCATCCCAAACGAGTTGTCCCATGAAGGTCGCGGCGTCCGCCTGTAGGACGCGCATCTCCCGTTGCACGCGACCGGCCGGTGCCTCCGCGGCCAGGAAGGCCACACGGCTCGCGTGTTCACCTGCATGTGCCAGCAGCGCTGCCGAGGGCAGCCGGTCGTAACGCTCGCCGAGCGACTGCATCCCGTCCCGTAATTCGGCGACCGTCGCCAGGTCCACGCGCGATGGGTAGCGCATGGCGTACTGCGTCCGCTCACTGAGGGGGCTTGCGTCCTCCGGCGCGACCACGAGAAGCCTGCTCAATTCCTCGGGTGTCACCTCCAGAACCTGCGCCAGGCGGGGCCTGATCCACGGCTGCGGTTCCGCCTTCCCCGACTCCCAGCGCGCGACCGTGGAACGCTCCACTCGCAGCGCCTCCGCGAGGTGTTCCTGGGTGAGGCCCACCGCCCTGCGGCGCCTGGCAAGGGCGTGCCGTTTCAAGGCCATCGACTAGTTCTCCCCGCATCTTTGCGCAGTGATGTCTGAAGGCGAACCATCACAGGTCATGCCCAGTGATGCCCCATGAATGCCTCATCTGTGCGCCAATTCTGCTCTGGTTCACCCCCTTTGGGAGCGGTTCGGTAGAGGTCCAACGCGCAGCGACCTCATAAACCGCACGCCGGATGGAGAACGGCATGGCACCAACTCCACGCAGGCTCGGGCAACCCCTGCTGCGGCAGCAGGTGTTCAGCCGTCATGCGGTGTCCATCAGCGCGGCGCGGGCTTTCGCTGAGCACACCCTCGATGAGTGGCGGATCGCTGATCGCGTTGAGGACATCCAGCTCTGTATTTCGGAGCTGGCGACCAACACCCTGGTTCACACCGCATCCGATATGGCCGACTTTCTTGTGCGCTGAGCCTGGCCGGTCAGCAGGTGCGCGTTGAGGTACAGGACACCGATGTGGCCCTGCCCGAGCCGCAAGTTCCAGACGACCAGAGCGACAGCGGGCGGGGGCTGCTGCTTGTCCCCCCGTGCATAGATCGCCAGCCAGCCGGTTCGGCCCGAAGGCGCGCTTCGGCCCGTCACGTCATCCGCGGGCGTTACACGCTGGCGAGCCGGGTCTCGAAGCTGAAGCGGTCGCCCCGGAACAGCGCCCGCATCCGCTCCACCGGCCCGCCCTCCGTGTCGTACGAGACGCGGTGGACGAGCAGCATGGGCAGTGCCGGGTTGGTGCCGATGAGCAGGGCCTCGCGCGGGGTCGCCAGCACGGTCTCGATGCGCTCCTCCGCCTCGGCGAGCGCGATGCCCAACTCCTCGCGCAGGAAGGCGTAGAGCGACCGGCCGGGGTCGAACCCGTCGAGCGTCTCCGGCAGCCGGTGGGCGGGGAGGTAGCTGCTCTCCAGGCCGACGCGCTCGCCGTCGGCCAGCAGCAGCCGCTCCAGGTGGAAGACCGGCTCCCGGTGGCCGATCCGCAGATCGGCCGCGAGCTGCTCGCCCGCGGGCAGCCGCTCCAGCGTCACCAGCAGCCGGGACGGTCTGACCCCGGCCTCGCGCATCCCCTCGGTGTAACTGGCCAGCGCGAAGGGCTGTACGAGCTTGGGTCCGGCCACGACCGTACGGCTGCCCCGCCCCGTGCGCAGCCGCCCTTCGAGCGCCAGCTCGTGGAGTGCCTGGCGCAGGGTCTCCCGGGAGACGCCGAACCGGTCGGCCAGCTCCCGCTGCGACGGCAGCGCCGCCCCCGGGCCCAACTCCTCCAGCAGCGGGAGGAGTCGGATCTTCACCGCGTAGTACTTGGGGACCCGGCCGTGTTCGGGCACGCCCGCGCGCGCCGGGATCTCTATACGCGCTTCAGCGCGCGGATCGTCCACGGTCAGCCGACGACGGTCCAGGTGTCGTTGCCGTGCAGGAGCGCGGAGAGGTCGCCCTTGCCGTGGCGCTCGACGGCGTCCTCGAGCTGGTCGGCCATCTGCGTCTCGTAGACCGGGCGCCGGACGCTGCGCAGCACGCCGATGGGGGTGTGGTGGAGCGTGTCCGGGTCGGCGAGGCGCGAGAGGGCGAACGCGGTGGTGGGGCTGGCGGTGTGCGCGTCGTGGACCAGGACCCGCTGCTCGTTCTCCGGCGTGACCGCGACGACCTCCAGGTCTCCGGTGGCCGGATCCCGCACCACGCCCTTGGAGTTGTCCCTGCCAAAGCGGATGGGCTGCCCGTGCTCCAGCCGGATCACCGCCTCCTCGGCCTGCTCTCTGTCTTTGAGGGCGTCGAAGGCGCCGTCGTTGAAGATGTTGCAGTTCTGGTAGATCTCCACCAGCGCCGTGCCGGGGTGGTCGGCGGCCTCGCGCAGCACCTGCGTGAGGTGCTTGCGGTCGGAGTCCACGGTGCGGGCGACGAAGGAGGCCTCGGCGCCGATCGCCAGCGAGACGGGGTTGAAGGGGGCGTCCAGGGACCCCATCGGGGTCGACTTGGTGATCTTGCCGACCTCGGAGGTGGGGCTGTACTGGCCCTTGGTCAGGCCGTAGATCCGGTTGTTGAAGAGCAGGATCTTGAGGTTGACGTTGCGGCGCAGCGCGTGGATGAGGTGGTTGCCGCCGATCGACAGCGCGTCGCCGTCGCCGGTGACGACCCAGACCGACAGGTCGCGTCTGCTGGCGGCCAGGCCGGTGGCGATGGCGGGGGCGCGGCCGTGGATGGAGTGCATCCCGTAGGTGTTCATGTAGTACGGGAAGCGGGAGGAGCAGCCGATGCCCGAGACGAAGACGATGTTCTCCTTCGCCAGGCCGAGTTCGGGCATGAAGCCCTGCACGGCGGCGAGGACGGCGTAGTCACCGCAGCCGGGGCACCAGCGCACTTCCTGATCGGACTTGAAGTCCTTCATGGACTGCTTGGCTTCGGCCTTCGGCACCAGCGCGAGCGCCTCAGTCATCGATGGCCTCCTTAAGGACCCGTGCGAGCTCTTCGGCCTTGAACGGCATGCCGCTGACCTGGGTGTGCGAGTGGACGTCCACCAGGAACTCCGCCCGGAGGAGGGTGGCGAGCTGGCCGAGGTTCATCTCGGGGACGACCACCTTCTCGTAACGCGCGAGCACCTCGCCGAGGTTCCGCGGGAAGGGGTTGAGATGGCGCAGATGGGCCTGCGCGACCGCGCCCCCCGCGCCCCTGATGCGCCGTACGGCGGCGGTGATCGGCCCGTACGTCGAACCCCAGCCGAGGACCAGGGTGTCGGCGGCCCCACCGTCCGAGCCGGCCCCACCGTCCGGGCCGGTTGCGCCGTCCGAGGCGCCCGGGTCGTCGACCGTGACGTCGGGGACCTCGATGCCGTCGACCTTGGCCTGGCGGGTGCGGACCATGAAGTCGTGGTTGGCCGGGTCGTAGGAGATGTTGCCCGTGCCGTCCTGCTTCTCGATGCCGCCGATCCGGTGCTCCAGGCCCGGCGTGCCCGGCACGGCCCACGGCCGGGCCAGGGTCTGCGGGTCTCGCTTGTACGGCCAGAAGACCTCGGTGCCGTCGGCGAGGGTGTGGTTCGGGCCGCCCGCGAACTGCACGCGCAGATCCGGAAGTTCGTCCAGGTCGGGAACGCGCCAGGGCTCCGAGCCGTTGGCCAGGTAGCCGTCGGAGAGCAGGAAGACCGGGGTGCGGTAGGTCAGCGCGATCCGGGCCGCGTCCAGCGCCGCGTCGAAGCAGTCGGCCGGCGTCCTCGGCGCCACGATCGGCACCGGGGCCTCGCCGTTGCGGCCGTACATGGCCTGGAGCAGGTCGGCCTGCTCGGTCTTGGTCGGCAGGCCCGTGGACGGGCCGCCGCGCTGGATGTCCACGATCAGCAGCGGCAGTTCGAGGCTGACCGCGAGCCCGATGGTCTCCGACTTCAGCGCCACACCGGGCCCCGAGGTCGTCGTGACCGCCAGCGCGCCGCCGAACGCCGCGCCCAGCGCCGCGCCGATGCCCGCGATCTCGTCCTCGGCCTGGAAGGTCCGCACGCCGAAGTTCTTGTGCCGGGACAGCTCGTGGAGGATGTCGGAGGCCGGGGTGATCGGGTACGAGCCGAGGAACAGCGGCAGGTCCGCCTGCTGGGACGCGGCCACAAGACCGTAGGAGAGCGCCAGGTTCCCCGAGATGTTGCGGTACGTGCCGGGCGGGAAGGCGGACGAGGCGGGCTGCACCTCGTAGGAGACGGCGAAGTCCTCGGTCGTCTCGCCGAAGTTCCACCCCGCGCGGAACGCCGCGACGTTCGCCTCGGCCAGATGCGGCTTCTTCGCGAACTTCGAGCGCAGGAACGTCTCGGTGCCCTCGGTCGGCCGGTGGTACATCCACGACAGCAGGCCCAGCGCGAACATGTTCTTGCTGCGCTCGGCCTCCTTCCGGGTCAGCTCGAAGTCCTTCAGTGCCTCGACGGTCAGCGTGGTCAGCGGCACCGGGTGGACGCTGTAGGCCTCCAGCGAGCCGTCTTCCAGCGGCGAGGCCGCGTAGCCGACCTTGGCCATCGCGCGCTTGGTGAACTCGTCGGTGTTGACGATGATCTCCGCGCCGCGCGGCACATCCTGCAGGTTCGCCTTCAGCGCGGCCGGGTTCATCGCCACCAGCACGTTCGGAGCGTCGCCAGGGGTGAGGATGTCGTGGTCGGCGAAGTGCAGCTGGAAGGAGGAGACCCCGGGGAGGGTGCCGGCGGGGGCGCGGATCTCGGCGGGGAAGTTCGGCAGTGTGGACAGGTCGTTGCCGAAGGAGGCCGTCTCCGAGGTGAAGCGGTCGCCCGTCAGCTGCATGCCGTCGCCGGAGTCACCCGCGAAGCGGATGATCACCCGGTCGAGACGCCTGACTTCCTTGCCGGGACCCCGTTGCTGGTCCCCGACGAGTGCCCCCTCGGCCTGCTCGGCCTGGGCACTGACCTGGCTGGTCACTGAACTGGACCTCCTTCGAGGGGCGGCTCGGTCCTCGGCGGCGCACCGACCGGTTCTCGCACAGCCACTCTACGTCGGTAAGGGTCGCCTTCCTTTGAAGTGTCACATGGTGGACGGCTTACAAGATGGCTCTCCGCGGCGGCCCCGTGACACCCCTGGGGTGCTTCATGCTGATATCTCCCACTTCCCGGGCGGGTGTTGCTGAGCTGGCAGAGTGTCAGCTCCTCAGGAGCCGAGGTAGGTGAGAACGGCCAGTACGCGGCGGTGATCCCCGTCACTCTGGGACAGGCCCAGCTTCATGAAGATGTTGCTGACGTGCTTCTCCACCGCGCCGTCGCTCACCACCAGCTGCCGCGCGATCGCCGAGTTCGTCCGCCCCTCGGCCATCAGCCCCAGCACCTCCCCCTCCCGCGGGGTCAGCGCCGCCAGCACGTCCTGCTTGCGGCTGCGGCCCAGCAGCTGCGCGACGACCTCCGGGTCCAGTGCCGTGCCGCCCTCGGCGACCCGCGCCACCGCGTCCACGAACTCGCCCACGTCGGCCACCCGGTCCTTGAGCAGATAGCCCACGCCCCGGCTGTTCCCGGCGATCAGCTCCGTCGCGTACTGCTCCTCCACGTACTGCGAGAGCACCAGCACGCCGAGCCCCGGGTGGTCCCGGCGCAGCCGCACGGCCGCGCGGACCCCCTCGTCGGTGTGCGTCGGCGGCATCCGCACGTCCGCCACGACCACGTCCGGCAGCTCGTCCTTCGCAGCCATGTCCCCGATGGCCCCGATCAGGCCCTCGGCGTCGCCGACCCCGGCGACCACGTCGTGCCCGCGGTCGGTCAGCAGCCGAGTCAGCCCCTCCCGCAGCAGCACCGAATCCTCGGCGATGACCACCCGCACCTTGTCCTCCATGTCCTGTAGCCCCCCGTTAGCACCGGGCCCCCTGCCCGCTGCGAACCAGCATCTCAGGATTGGAAGAACCGCGTCGGAGCCTGTGGATAACCTGCCGCGCACGTCACGCGAGCCCAGATCGCACGAGCGCACATCGCACGGCCCCGGATCGCACGAGCGCACATCGCGCTAGCCCCGCCAGGGCACCTCTGCCGTGACCGTCGTGCCCCGGCCCGCGGGGGACTCCACGACGAGGATGCCGTCGACCGAGTCCAGCCGGTCGGCCAGGCCCGCCAGGCCCGAGCCCGTACCGGTGTCCGCGCCGCCGACGCCGTCGTCGGAGACCTGGAGCATGATCCTGCCCTCGGCGCGCCAGACGTCGACGCTCGCCCGGCTCGCCCGCGCGTGCTTGCTGATGTTCTGGAGGAGCTCGGAGACGGTGAAGTAGGCGATGCCTTCGATGGCGGGTGCGGGTCGGGTGGGGAGGTCGACGGTGGCCTTGACCGGGACGGTGCACCGTGCGGCCAGTGCTGACAGGGCGGGGCCGAGGCCTCGGTCGGTGAGGATCGCCGGGTGGATGCCGCGGGCGAGGTCGCGCAGCTCCTGGAGGGCGAGCTTCACCTCGCCGTGGGCCTCGTCCACCATCCGTGCCGCGGCCTCCGGGTCCTCCTGGAGCTTCTCCTTGGCCAGGCCGAGGTCCATGGCCAGGGCCACCAGCCGGGCCTGCGCCCCGTCGTGCAGGTTCCGCTCGATGCGGCGCAGGTCGGCCGCAGCGGTATCCACGACCACGCCCCGGTCCGACTCCAGCTCCGAGACCCGCGTCGCCAGCCGGGACGGTCCGAGCAGCCCCGACACCAGCAGCCGGTCCACCTGCGCCAGACCCCGGATCACCCACGCCGTGCCGAGGACGATCAGCAGGCCGACGGCGGAGGTCACCGCGATCTCGAACGGGGTGTCCACATAGAAGGAGTTGCCGTTGCCGTCCCCCCACAGTTGGAACCCGGGCTGGTCCGTGTACCGCTCCAGCGCCCACTGGTAGGTCGGGTAGAGCAGCAGCCCCCAGCCGTTCACCCAGAGGACGACCGAGACGCAGAAGGCGAACACCGCCCACGGGAAGTGCAGCACGCAGTAGAGCAGGTGCCGCCAGGAGACGCCGCTCTTGAACAGCGCCCCGACCCAGCCGAGCAGCCCGCCCTTCCTGACCCGCAGGGGCTCCGGCGCCGCCACGTCCAGGCCCAGCAGCGCCCGCGCCCGTACGCGCTCCAGCGAGCCGAGGCCGCGGGCGCCGGCCAGCGTCCCGGCCAGCACTGGCAGTCCCAGGAACGTGACCAGCAGGCCTACGCCGAGCGAGGTCATCGTCACCGCGTACACGAACATCACGATCGCGATCGGCAGGTTGAGGAGGAGGTAGAGGAACTCCCGCCAGGTGCGCCCCTCCAGCGGCGCTCGCAGCGCCGCTGGCACCCGGTGGAGCCGGGTCGCCGTTCCGTGTCCGTCCGCGGTTGCCATGGTGTCCTCGCCCGTCCCGTTCTGCGCGTGTCCGCGCGGTCCTCCGCTGTCCGTATTCCAAGGCTCCTCGAGCGGGGCCCGCCGGACCATGAAGGCAGTCGGTGTCTTGGGGTGGGGCTGCCCCCACCCTGGATCCGGGGGCTGTGCCCTCAGCCGTCCGCCCGGTCGCGCCACGGCAGTTCGGCTGTCACCGACGTCGGGCCGCCCTCGGGCGAATCCAGGACGAACAGGCCGTCCACCGCCGTCAGCCGCTCGGCCAGGCCCGCGAGCCCGCTCCCGCCGTCCAGCCGCGCGCCGCCCCGCCCGTCGTCCCGTATCTGCATCAGCAGTCGGTCGTCCGCCCGCCACAGGTCCACCGACGCGGAGCGCGCCCCGCTGTGCTTGCTGATGTTCTGGAGGAGCTCGGAGACGGTGAAGTAGGCGATGCCTTCGATGGCGGGTGCGGGTCGGGTGGGCAGGTCGACGGTGACCTTGACCGGCACGGTGCACCGCGCGGCCAGCGACGACAGCGCCGCGTCCAGCCCTCGGTCGGTCAGCACCGCCGGGTGGATGCCGCGGGCCAGGTCGCGCAACTCCTGGAGGGCGAGCTTCACCTCGCCATGGGCCTCGTCCACCATCCGTGCCGCGGCCTCCGGGTCCTCCTGGAGCTTCTCCTTGGCCAGGCCGAGGTCCATGGCCAGGGCCACCAGCCGGGCCTGCGCCCCGTCGTGCAGATCGCGCTCGATACGGCGCAGGTTGGCCGCAGCGGTGTCCACGACCACGCCCCGGTCCGTCTCCAACTCCGCGATCCGCCGCTCCAGTTCGTCGGAGGGCGAGAGGAGCCCGCGCACCATCGCCCGGTCGGCGTTCGTCAGCCCCCGGACGATCCAGGGCAGCACCGGCCACAGCACGAAGAAGGAGACGAGCGTGACGGCGAAGGTGAGGACGCCCCATGGCAGCCGCATGAAGGAGTACAGCGCCGTCCGCCAGCCCACCGGGTCCTTCAGCGTCGTCCACAGCCAGGGGAAGAAGCCCGCGCCCGAACTGTGCCGGATCGGGCTCGGCTCCTCGACCCGCACCCGCAGCAGGGCGCGCGCCCGCGCGCGCTCCCACCGGCCGAGCAGCCGCGCCCCCATCAGGCCCCCGGCCAGCAGCGGCAGGCCGATCACGGTCACGGCCAGGCCCGCGCCCGTGTACAGCCACACGCTGACGTAGACGAACCCGAGGACCGCCAGCGGCAGGTTGGCGAGGAGATACGCGATCTCCTTCCAGGTCTGCGTGCCGAAGGCCAGGCCGGCCGGGGGCAGCGGCTCCTCCCGGTCGCGGGCGCCGGCGTCGTGGGATGGGGTGCTCTCGGTCATACGAGCCAGACTGCCGGGCCGGGTCACCGGCCGCCATGGGGTGGTTAGGTGGGACGAGGTAGGGATAACCCCACCACGGCCGTGCGGCGAGGACGGGAGACAGCTGCTCACGCTGTCAGTGGCAGGGCCTAGACTTCCCGTCCGTACAGGCAGAACCAGCCGGCCAGGGAGCGGCCAGGGAGCGAGGGGCGGACGTGGCGGACCTGCACGGGACAGCACCGGCGCCGGCCCTGCTGGCGGCGGACCGGAGCGCGGACTACTTCGAGAGCTACTCGGTCGTCGGCCTGCTCGCCCTCGTCGGCCTGCTCTTCGTGGCCGTCGCGTTCGGCGCCGGCCGGCTGCTGCGGCCCGTCGTGCCCACGCCGGAGAAGCTGCTGACGTACGAGTGCGGGGTGGACCCGGTCGGAGAGGGCTGGGCGCACACCCAGGTCCGCTACTACGTCTACGCCTTCCTGTACGTGATCTTCGCGGTGGACTCGATCTTCCTCTTCCCCTGGGCGACCGTCTTCGCCGCCCCCGGCTACGGCGGAGCGACGCTGGTGGAGATGTTCGTCTTCCTCGGCTTCCTCGCCGTGGGTCTGCTCTACGCCTGGAAGAAGGGCGTCCTCGCATGGACGTGACACCCGCACCCCAGATGCTCCCGGAGCCGCTGCCCCTGGAGTCGCGCAGGCTCGGCGCGCTGGCCCGCCTCGCGCCCGAGCCCATGAAGGTGGTCCTCAACTGGGGCCGCCGCTACAGCCTCTGGGTCTTCAACTTCGGCCTCGCCTGCTGCGCGATCGAGTTCATCGCGGCCTCCATGGCGCGCCACGACTTCATCCGCCTCGGCGTGATCCCCTTCGCGCCCGGCCCCCGCCAGGCGGACCTGATGATCGTCTCCGGCACGGTCACGGACAAGATGGCCCCCGCGGTCAAGCGGCTCTACGAGCAGATGCCGGAGCCGAAGTACGTGATCTCCTTCGGCGCCTGCTCCAACTGCGGCGGCCCGTACTGGGACTCGTACTCCGTCACCAAGGGCGTCGACCAGATCATCCCCGTCGACGTCTACGTGCCCGGCTGCCCGCCCCGGCCCGAGGCGCTGCTCCAGGGGATCCTCAAGCTCCAGGAGAAGATCGCCCGCGAGTCCCTGCGCGAGCGCTACGCCTCGGGCGGCGACGGCGCCGCGAAGGGCCGGCCTTCGACCGCCGCCCTGCGGAGCGGCCTGGTGCGGGGACCGGCCTCCGCCGACGCGGACAGTCGGACGCGGGAGGAGGACGGCCGGTGACCGACTCGACGTCACCCAGGCAGCCGGACGGGACGGGCGGCCCGGCCGAACCCGCACGCGCGGACGAGCGGCAGCCGCCGCAGGTGCCGCCCGCCGCGGCGGAGGCCTCCGGCGGCGGGACGGAGACCACTGGCGATGGGGCGGCGGATGCCGGCCGTGAGGTGGAGACCGCCGCCAGTGGATCCGAGACCACTGGCGGCGGGGCGGCGGACGCCGAGGCGTCGGCCTGTGGCCCGCGGACTCCCGCCGCGCCGCAGCCGCCCGTGGGCTGGCTGCCGCGGAGCGCCGAGGAGCTGTTCGAGGAGGGGGCGCGGGCCGAGGAGGCGTACGGGCTCCTGACCGTCGACGTGCCGGCCGCGGGCTGGATCTCCGCGCTGGAGACCGCCAGGACCACCCTGGCCTGCACGTATTTCGACTGGCTGAGCGCGGTCGACGAGCCGGGCGAGGGCTTCCGCGTCGCTGCGCACGTCGCCGCCCTCACGCCCGGTCTGGCCCCGCGCCGCCTGCTCGTTCGCACGACCGTGCCGCACGAGGCGCCCGCCCTGCCCACTGCGACCGGCGTGTACGCGGGCGCGGCCTGGCACGAGCGCGAGACGTACGAGATGTTCGGCATCGACTTCACCGGCCACCCCCACCTCGTACCGCTGCTCCTCCCCGAGAGCTTCGAAGGGCACCCGCTGCGCAAGGACTTCGTCCTCGCGGCGCGGGTCGCCAAGGCCTGGCCCGGTGCCAAGGAGCCGGGGGAGTCCGCCGCCGCCCATGGCGGCGCCGCGGGCGGCGGGCCCAGGCGGCGGCAGATGCTGCCGCCGGGCGTGCCCGACCCGAACGAATGGGGCCCTCTCAAGGGCCAGTTGCCTCCAGCCCCGGCCCGCCCGGCGCGCGCCGGGCGGGCCGGGGCTGG
>NZ_LIQY01000175.1 GCF_001418495.1 Streptomyces pathocidini
ATGCACGCCCGTATGCACGCCCGCATCCATGTCCTCGTCCACGCCCGCGTGCACTCCTGAGGCGTCGCCCAAGGGCCGCTGTCCGCCGCCCCCCGGAGCACCGGACACGGAACCAGGTGCGGCCCCCGCCGAGCGGGCCGGCCCGTCCGGCGGCTCCCCCGCCCCGGACGACCGGGCGAACCCGCCCTTCGGGCGCACCCTGCGCCGCCGCGCGGTGGGCGCCCCGGTGCCGTACCCGACAAGGACGTTGCCCGAGCCTTCACGGCCCTCACGGCCCGCGTCGCCGCCCACCACCGCCTCACCGGCACCCGTGGCCTCCGAAGTGCCCGCAGCGGCACCCGGGCCCGCAGGCCCCACCGCCTCCGCCCGGGGAATCTCCGCCCCCACCGCGACCGTCAGCAGCGGTGCCCCGACCGGCAGTTCGGTGCCCTCCTCGCCGAATCGGGCGGTGACCACACCCCCGTAGGGGCAGGGGACCTCGACCATCGCCTTGGCGGTCTCGACCTCGACCACCGGCTGGTCGACGGCGACCACTTCGCCGACGGCCACGAGCCAGCGGACGATCTCCGCCTCCGTCAGGCCCTCGCCCAGGTCCGGCAGCGTGAACTCGCGCACCACGGCCATCAGCGCGCACCCCCGGTACCGGTCCAGTCGGCCTCCCACTGGAGGCGGGCCACCGCGTCCAGGACACGGTCCACGCCCGGGAGGTGGTGCCGTTCCAGCATCGGCGGCGGGTAGGGGATGTCGAATCCGGCCACGCGCAGCACCGGCGCCTCCAGGTGGTGGAAGCAGCGCTCCGTCACGCGCGCGGCGATCTCGCCGCCGGGACCGCCGAATCCGGTCGACTCGTGGACCACGACGGCCCGGCCGGTCCTGCGCACCGACGCGCACACCGTCTCGTCGTCGAACGGCACCAGGCTGCGCAGGTCGAGCACTTCGAGGTCCCAGCCCTCAGGGCGCGCCGCCTCGGCCGCCTCCAGGCACACCTGGACGGACGGCCCGTAGCTGATGAGGGTGGCGTCGGTGCCGCGGCGGCGGACTACGGCCCGCCCGATGGGCTCCACCGGCTCCGGTTCCTCGGCAGACCAGTCGGACTTCGACCAGTAGAGCCGCTTGGGCTCCAGGAAAATCACGGGGTCGTCGGAGGCGATCGCGGAGCGCAGCAGCCCGTAGGCGTCGGCGACGGTCGCGGGCGCGACGACGTGCAGCCCGGGGGTCGCCATGTAGTACGCCTCGGAGGAGTCGCTGTGGTGCTCTACGCCGCCGATCCCGCCGCCGTAGGGCACGCGAACCGTGATCGGCATCGGCATGGCCCCGCGCGTGCGGTTGCGCATCCGGGAGACATGGCTGATGAGCTGCTCGAACGCCGGGTAGGCGAAGGCGTCGAACTGCATCTCCACGACCGGCCGCAGCCCGTACATCGCCATGCCGACGGCGGTACCCAGGATTCCGGCCTCCGCCAGCGGGGTGTCCGTGCAGCGGTTTTCGCCGAACTCCTGGGTCAGACCGTCGGTGATCCTGAAGACCCCGCCGAGCGTGCCGACGTCCTCTCCGAGGACGTGGACGGACGGGTCCTCGGCCATGGCGTCGCGCAGGGCGCGGCCGAGAGCCTGCGCCATGGTGGCGGGTTTGCGCACGGCGGTGCTCGTGGCGGCGGTGGCTGGTGCGGTGGTCACTGCCGTCCCTCCCCCTCGTCCTCGTGTCCGGCCGCGTCGAGTTCGGCCCGCAGTTGCTCGGCCTGCTCGCGCAGTTGCCGGGTCGGTTCGGCGTAGACGTGCGCGAACAGGTCCATGGGGTCCAGGGCGGGGTCCTGGTTCATGCGGGCCCGGAGGTCGGCGGCCATCCGTTCTGCGGCCTCGCGCGCGGCCTCGGCCGTGGCGTCGTCGAGCAGGCCCTGGTCGCGCAGTTCGCGCTCCAGGAGCGCTATCGGGTCGTGGGCGCGCCACTCCTCGACCTCGGATTCGGGGCGGTATCGGGTGGCGTCGTCGGCGTTGGTGTGGGCCTCTATGCGGTAGGTGACGGCCTCCACGAGGGTCGGTCCGCCGCCCGCGCGCGCGTGGCGCACGGCCTGGTCCAGCACCTCGTGGACGGCCAGGGCGTCGTTGCCGTCGACCAGCCGGCCCGGCATCCCGTATCCGATGGCCTTGTGGGCCAGGGACGGGGCGGCGGTCTGCTTGGCGAGCGGCACGGAGATCGCGAAGCCGTTGTTCTGGACGAGGAAGACGACCGGGGCCTGCCAGACGGCGGCGAAGTTCAGCGCCTCGTGGAAGTCGCCCTCGCTCGTGCCGCCGTCGCCGACCATGGCGAGGGCGACGACGTCGTCGCCTTTGAGTCGGGCGGCGTGCGCAAGGCCGACGGCGTGCGGCAGTTGCGTGGCCAGCGGTGTGCACAGCGGGGCCACGCGGTGCGCGTACGGGTCGTAGCCGGTGTGCCAGTCGCCGCGCAGCAGGGTCAGCGCCTGGACGGGGTCGATGCCGCGCGCGACGGCGGCGAGGGTGTCGCGGTAGCTGGGGAAGAGCCAGTCCCGCTCTTCGAGGGCGAGCGCGGCGGCGACCTGGCAGGCCTCCTGGCCGGTGCTGGAGGGGTAGACGGCCAGTCTGCCCTGCCGGGTGAGCGCTGTGGCCTGCGTGTTGTAGCGCCTGCCGCGCACCAGCTCCGCGTGGAGGCGCTGGAGGAGGCCGGGGTCGGCGGTGCGGGCGGCGGAGGTCCCCAGCAGGCGGTACGGCTCCTCGTCGGGCAGCAGCGGCGCGGGGTCGACGCGGGGCCGCCAGGAGGGCGGCGGGACCGGGTGGTACGACCCGGGCTGTTCGAGGACCGTCATGTCGAGCACCTCCTGGAGGTCCCGCGCCGGTGGGCCGGGACGGGCAGGCTTGCGGTGGACGCGGGGATGACGCGTCACACCTACCGATTGTTCGGTCGTCGGCGCATTTTGGCTACAGGCGGGTCGAGCCTGTGGACAAACGGTTCTCCACAGCCTGAGATGAAGCCAGGACGTCCACAACGGAGGGGCTCTGCGGGATGGCAGCTGAACGGATGGCCGAGGAAGGCCCGGCAGAACGCGAGGACGAGGACCGGGAGGGCGCCGAGTTCCCCACCGGCCGCGCGGCCAGGGAGGCACGGGAGGCCCGGGAAGGCCGGGAGCCGCGCGAGGAGAGGGCACCACGCGAGGACAGAGGCGCACGCGAGGACCGCGAGGGGCGGCTCCCGCTCCAGCGCCCGCTGGACGCGATCGACCGCGCGATCCTGGCCATGCTCCGCACCGACGGCCGCGCCTCGATACGGTCCGTGGCCGAGCGCGTCCACGTCTCGCGTGCCAACGCCTACGCCCGGATCAACCGGCTCATCGAGGACGGCGTGATCCGGGGCTTCGGGGCCCACGTCGACCAGGAGCGGGCGGGCCAGGGGGCCTCCGCCTACATCACGCTCAAGATCGTGCAGAACTCCTGGCGCACGGTCCGCGAGCAGCTCAAACAGCTTCCGGGGGCCGCCCATATCGCCCTGGTCAGTGGCGACTTCGACGTTCTGCTGCTGGTGCACACCGAGGACAACCGGGCCCTGCGGGAGCTGGTGCTGACCCGCATCCAGTCGATCCCGGAGGTGCTGAGCACCCGTACGCTGCTGGTCTTCGAGGAGACCGACCTCTGGCCCGAGGAGTAGCGCCCTACGGGCGAATGGCCGGGCGGCGATGAGTTCGCCGCCCCGGCGTGGTCTATCCCTCCGAGGGCGGCCCGGGGATCCGGGTACCCGGAGACCGGCCGGTCCACCGGCCGAGAGAGGAAAGAGGCCACCTATGCCCACGCAGATCTTCGTCAACCTCCCCGTGAAGGACCTGCCCAAGGCGAAGGAGTTCTTCACCGAGGTCGGCTTCTCCTTCGATCCGAGGTTCGAGGACGCCAACGCGGCCTGCATGATCATCGACGCGGACAAGTACGTGATGCTGCTGGTCGAGCCGTTCTTCAAGACCTTCGTCAAGAACGAGATCGCCGACACCTCGACGCACACCGAGTCCATCCTGGCCCTGGGGGTCGACAGCCGGGAGCGCGTGGACGAGCTCTTCGCCCGTGCCATCGCGGCCGGCGGGCGGCACTCGCGCGAGACGGACGACGAGAGCCCCATGTACGGGCGCAGCTTCCTGGACCTGGACGGGCACCTGTGGGAGGTCTTCCACCTGGACCCGGCGGCCGTCCAGTAGCGGTGGCCGCGACAGTACGGGAGCGCCTCGGGCGGTGCGCAGGGGACGGGCCCGGACCGTGTAGCGCAGGGGATGCCTCAGGTGGTGCGCAGGCCCGCGAACGCCAGTTTCACCACGGCCTCCGCGACGTCCTCGCCCTCATGGTGGCCGGCCCGCCCGCCGTGCGGCCGGTACCACTCGGCAATCGAGTTGATCATGCCGAAGAGGAGGCGGGTCGCGAGCCGGGCGTCCACGTCGTTCCGGAGGTCCCCGTCGGCCGCCGCCTGTTTGAGCAGCTCCGCGACCTGCTGGTCGAACTCGCGGCGGCGCGCCATGGCCCACCGCTCGGTGTCGGTGTTGCCGCGCACCCTCAGCAGCAGCGTCACATAGGGCAGTTCGGCCATGAGTACCTCGGCGGTGCGCCGCGTCACGTACTCGAGCCGGTCCAGGGCGCGGCCGTGTTCGGCGTCCGGCTCCCGGAGGATGCCGAACAGCGCGTCCAGCGCCCTGGATATGGCCAGGCGCAGCAGCTCTTCCTTGCCACGTACGTGGTGGTAGATCGACGACTTGGAGATCCCGGCGGCGCGGGAGAGATGCTCCATGGAGGTGCCGTCGTAGCCGCGCTCGATGAACACCTCTACGGCGACCGCGAGCAGCGACTCGGGTGTGTAGGTGTCGCGCTTGGGGGTGGCGGTGCGGCTGCCGGGCTCGCTCATGTCCACGATTATCCCGCCCCTTTCCGGGTCTCCGCCCCCGTCCCCTCGGGGGCGGGGCGCAGCAGCGTACGGCCGGTGGCGGCGCACCGGCGCAGCAGGAGGGACGGTGCGTACCGGCCGCCGGGGTACAGGTCGTGGAGCGCGTCGAGGAGGTCGGTGACCCAGCGCGCGCCCAGCCGGTCGCCCCAAGCCAGCGGTCCCAGGGGGTAGTTGACGCCCAGCCGCATGGCGGTGTCGACGTCGGTGTCCGTGGCCGCGCCCTGGGACACCGTTTCCGCCGCGAGGTCCACGAGGAGGGCGACAGTGCGGGCGACGACGAGGCCGGGGGTGTCCTGGATGACGCTGACCTGCTTGCCGAGGGCCTGGAAGAGCCCCACGGCGTCGGCCAGGGACTGCTGGGCCACCCGGTCTCCGGGCGCGAGCGCGATCCGGGTGGCGGCGCGGTAGTCCAGGGCGAGGTCGAAGACGATGCGGTCCGGGCCGTGGGTGTTGGTGGCCAACCGCCCGTCGGTGAGGCGCAGTTCGGTGCCGTCGGGCAGCAGGATGGCGCCGTGGGGCTCGGCCGGTGGCCGCTGGCCGACTCCGACAGCCGGCTGCTCGGCGTACGCGATCTTGATGCCGGCCGCGGCGATGAGCTCGGTCAGCTCCTGTGCGGGGCCCAGGTTTCCGCTGACGGTGACCTCGGGGGGCGCCTGGCACGGGTCGGCGGTGTGCGGCAGGGGTGCGCTCGCGCCCTCGCCGTGGTCGAACCAGCCCCGGCCCGCCTTCCGCCCGTGGAGGCCCGCTTCGACGAGCCTGCGCTGCGCCTGGGAGGGCGTGAACTTGGGGTCCCGGAAGAAGGCCTCCCACACGGAGTGGGTGACGGCCGCGTTCACGTCCTGGCCGATGAGGTCGGTCAGTTCGAACGGGCCCATCCGGAAGCCGCCGCAGTCCCGCAGCACCGCGTCGATCGTCGCCGGGTCCGCGGCCCGCTCCTCCAGGAGCCGGAAGGCCTCGGCGTAGAAGGGGCGGGCGACGCGGTTGACGATGAAGCCGGGGGTGTCGGCGCAGCGGACCGGGGTCTTGCCCCAGGCGGCGGCCGTGTCGTACACGCGCGTGGCCGCGGATGCGTCCGTGGCGTAGCCGCTCACGACCTCGACGAGCGGGAGCAGCGGTGCGGGGTTGAAGAAGTGCAGTCCAACGAACCGGCCGGGGCGGCGCAGGGCGCCGGCGACGGCGGTGACGGACAGGGAGGAGGTGTTGGTGGCCAGCAGGCAGTCTTCGGGGACGACGGTCTCCAGGGCGGTGAACAGCTGCTGTTTCGCGCCGAGTTCCTCAAGGATCGCCTCGATGACGAGGTGGGCGTCGGCCATGCCCGCGAGTTCGGTGACCGGCTGGAGTGCGGCGTGGGCGGCGTCGCGCTCGGCGGTGGTGAGCCTGCCCTTGTCGACCAGCCGGTTCAGCCGCGCCACGATGGCGTCGGCGGCCATGGAGGCCCGTCCGGGCGCGACGTCGTAGAGCCTCACCGGGTGCCCGGCGAGCAGTGCGACCTGGGCGATGCCCTGGCCCATGGTCCCGGTGCCGACGACGCCGACGGGGCCGTTCGGGTCTATTGCGGTCATGGCCGCGAATCCTCCCATCGAGGCTGGTCCGGGCGTGCGGGGGCCGTCCCGGAGGCGCGCGGCGGTGGGTACGGCCGCGTGGTTCGGCCGGTTTTCCACAGGCCCCCTTGTCCCGACCGATCGTTCGGTTACTCTAACTCCGTTGCCCTATTCCGGCCCAGCTCAACGAGGAGTTGGTCAGTCATGGCCACCGCATCCACCGCCGAACTCACCCCCGCCCAGCTGGTCGACCAGCACCGCCCGACGCTCGACCAGGCGCTGGAGACCATCCGCACGCGCGCGTACTGGTCGCCGCACCCGGAGCATCCGAAGGCGTACGGGGAGAACGCGGCCGCGGAGGGCCAGGCGGCCTTCGAGGCGCTGCGCGGCAAGCGGCTGGGCCTGGACCAGCCGGGCACCGACGCCTGGGTGGGCGGCGAGGTCTCCCCGTACGGTCCGGAGCTGGGCGTGGAGTACCCGCACCCGGACGCGGACGTGCTGCTGCCGGCGATGCGCGCGGCGATGCCCGCGTGGCGGGACGCGGGCCCCGAGGCGCGGGCCATGGTGTGTCTGGAGATCCTGTCGCGGATCAGCGCCCGCACCCACGAGTTCGCGCACGCGGTCATGCACACCAGCGGCCAGGCGTTCATGATGGCCTTCCAGGCGGGCGGGCCCCACGCCCAGGACCGCGGCCTTGAGGCGGTGGCCTACGCGTACCGGGAGCAGGTCCGCGTCCCGGAGGCGGCGGACTGGTCCAAGCCGCAGGGCAAGCGGGACCCGCTCAACCTGAGCAAGCGGTTCACCGCCGTGCCGCGCGGTGTCGCGCTACTGATCGGCTGCAACACCTTCCCGACCTGGAACGGCTACTCGGGCCTGTTCGCCTCGCTGGCCACGGGCAACGCGGTCCTGGTCAAGCCGCACCCGCGCGCGGTGCTGCCGCTGGCGCTGACCGTGGCGGTGGCGCGCGAGGTGCTGGCCGAGGCCGGCTTCGACCCGAACCTGGTGGCGCTGGCGGCCGAGCGCCCCGGCGAGGGCCTGGCCAAGACGCTGGCCCTGCGGCCCGAGATCCGCGTCATCGACTACACCGGCTCGACCGCCTTCGGCGACTGGCTGGAGGCCAACGCCCGCCAGGCTCAGGTGTTCACCGAGAAGGCCGGGGTGAACACGGTGGTCGTGGACTCGACCGACGACTATCGGGGCATGCTGGCCAACCTCGCCTTCTCGCTGTCGCTCTACAGCGGCCAGATGTGCACCACCCCGCAGAACCTCCTGATCCCCCGCGAGGGCATCACCACCGACGCCGGCCACAAGTCGTACGACGAGGTGGTCACCGACCTGGCGGGCGCGGTGCAGGGGCTGCTGGGGGACGACGCGCGGGCGGCGGCGCTGCTGGGCGCGATCGTCAACCCGCAGGTGCGGGAGCGACTCGAGGCGGCGGCCGGGCTGGGCGAAGTCGCCCTGGCCACGCGCGCGGTGGCGCACCCGGACTTCCCCGGGGCCACGGTCCGCACGCCGGTCATCGTCAAGCTGGACGGCGCCAAGCCGGACGACGAGGCGGCGTTCCTCTCGGAGTGCTTCGGGCCGGTGTCGTTCGCGGTGGCCGTGGACTCGACGGCCGACGCGGTCGGGCTGCTGCGGCGCACGGTCCGGGACAAGGGCGCGATGACGGTCGGCGCGTACACGACCTCGCCCGAGGTGGAACGGCTGGTGGAGGAGGCGTGCCTGGAGGAGTGCGCCCAGCTGTCGCTGAACCTGACGGGCGGGGTGTACGTCAACCAGACCGCCGCCTTCTCCGACTTCCACGGTTCGGGTGGCAACCCGGCGGCCAACTCGGCGCTGTGCGACGGGGCGTTCGTGGCGAGCCGGTTCCGCATGGTCGAGGTGCGGCGCCAGGCGTAGCCGCGGGATGGGGCGCGGCTCCGGGCCGGTCCTGGAGCCGCGGCCCGGGGTCAGTCCACGCGCGCGTGGCGGGTGATCCAGGAGTGCATGGCGATGGCCGCGGCGGCGCCCGCGTTGATCGAGCGCGTGGAGCCGAACTGGGCGATCGAGCACACCATGGCGGCGTGCTCGCGCGCCTCCTCCGTGAGGCCGGGCCCTTCCTGGCCGAAGAGGAGCACACAGCGGCGCGGCAGTTCGGTGGTCTCCAGCGGAACGGCCCCGGGGAGATTGTCGATCCCGATGACCGGCAGCCCCTCGGCGGCCGCCCAGGCGGTCAGCCCGGCCGTGTCGGGGTGGTGGCGGACGTGCTGGTAGCGGTCGGTCACCATGGCGCCGCGCCGGTTCCAGCGGCGGCGCCCCACGATGTGCACCTGCTTCGCCAGGAAGGCGTTGGCGGTGCGCACCACGGACCCGATGTTGAAGTCGTGGGACCAGTTCTCCACGGCCACGTGGAAGTCGTGGCGCCGGGTGTCGAGGTCGGCGACGATCGCCTCGCGCGACCAGTAGCGGTAGTGGTCGGCCACATTGCGGCGGTCGCCGTGTGCGAGCAGCTCGGGGTCGTAGCGGTCCCCCTCGGGCCACGGCAGGGGGTGCGGTCCGACGCCGATCTCCGCGGGCGTGTAGCCCTCGTCGTACTGGACGGGCGGGGCGTCCCGCAGGGGCGCGGGGTCCTGGCCCTGCGGGACGCCCCGCACGTCCAGTACGACGAGGGCTAC
>NZ_LIQY01000176.1:0-1070 GCF_001418495.1 Streptomyces pathocidini
ATGGCCCTCCTCGTCGACCGTGCAGGCACCGTCCTCACCCCCGACCTCCGCGCAGAACTCCAAGGATCCCTTCTCAACTAGCAGACAGGCAGTGCGTTTCGCGCCACCGCGCCATAAGGTGCGGTGGCGCGGACCCTCAGCAGGGACCGGAAACCGCCAGTTGGAGGAGGAGAAACGTGGCAACACCCCCCAGCGGTGGCTACCCGTACGGCAGTGGGCAGCAGTCCCACGTCCAGGGTCAGCAGCCCAATCGCTTCAACTTCCCCTCCGCGCCCAGCCGCCAGACCCCGCCGCAGCGCCGGGCCCCGGCCCAGGAGCAGTACGGCCGGCCGTACGAGCAGTCCTACGGGCAGCCCTACGAGCCGCAGCCGTACCAGGCGCCGCAGCCACCCCGTATCCAGCCGGTGCAACCGCAGCCCGAGCCGTCGGCGCCGCAGCCCTCCTCCGCGGGCATGGGCGCCAACCCGCTGGTGCGGCCGTACGCGATGACGGGCGGCAGGACCCGGCCGCGGTACCAGCTCGCCATCGAAGCGCTGGTGCACACGACGGCCGCACCGGCGCAGTTGCAGGGACAATTGCCGGAACACCAGCGGATCTGCCAGCTGTGCCGGGAGATCAAGTCGGTGGCCGAGATCTCCGCCCTGCTCACCATCCCCCTCGGCGTCGCCCGAATCCTCGTGGCCGACCTGGCCGAGGCCGGGCTCGTAGCCATCCATCAGCCCGGCGGTGACGAGACCGCCGGCGGTCAGCCAGACGTGACACTGCTCGAAAGGGTGCTCAGTGGACTTCGGAAGCTCTAGCGGTGCAGCCCGCTCCACAACCTCCGCGAAGATCGTGGTGGCGGGCGGCTTCGGCGTGGGCAAGACCACGTTCGTCGGCGCGGTCTCGGAGATCAAGCCGCTGCGCACCGAAGCCATGATGACCTCGGCCTCGGCGGGCATCGACGACCTGACCCACGCGCCGGACAAGACCACGACGACCGTGGCGATGGACTTCGGCCGGATCACCCTGGACCAGGACCTGATCCTCTACCTCTTCGGCACCCCCGGGCAGGACCGCTTCTGGTTCAT